>NZ_JBBKBV010000012.1:0-92879 GCF_037892815.1 Oceanobacillus sp. HCA-5259
GGACGTCACTCCCGAAGGAGATCAGTCCGCTTCCCGCGCTCGACTTGCATGTATTAGGCACGCCGCCAGCGTTCGTCCTGAGCCAAGATCAAACTCTCCATAAAAGTGTTTGTAATAGATGACACCGTCATCTACTCTTAGCTTCAAAAATTGATTCAAGGGATAAAAAGCACTCGTTAGATAAATCCAACGTTTAACTTCTTACCTCTTTTTCATACTGGTTGTTTTGTTCAGTTTTCAAAGAGCAAATTTCTGGCCACCTCATTTTCCCGAGGCAACTTTTATATAATATCATCCATTTCATTTTGAGTCAACCTTTTTCTCGGAAAAAGTTTTTAATCTTTAGAAAGGGATGGATGGGCCTGAGTGGACTCGAACCACCGACCTCACGCTTATCAGGCGTGCGCTCTAACCAGCTGAGCTACAGGCCCCTCTTAATGGAGCGGGTGAAGGGAATCGAACCCTCATCATCAGCTTGGAAGGCTGAGGTTTTACCACTAAACTACACCCGCATAATCGAAATGGTCGGGAAGACAGGATTTGAACCTGCGGCCCCTTGGTCCCAAACCAAGTGCTCTACCAAGCTGAGCTACTTCCCGCCGACCAACGCGCCCGAGAGGAGTCGAACCCCTAACCTTTTGATCCGTAGTCAAACGCTCTATCCAATTGAGCTACGGGCGCAGAATTTCTTTTATGTTATATATAGTAAAAATAAAAAAAGTGCGGTCGAGAGGACTTGAACCTCCACGGGATTTAACTCCCACTAGGCCCTCAACCTAGCGCGTCTGCCATTCCGCCACGACCGCATAATAAAAAATGTTTTTTAACAAAAGGATAAAAATATTGCTTCTAATTAATAGTCTGCCTATCATTTGTTCCCGATTGATCACGAATCGTTACAGTGTAGTTTGGGGAAATAAATGGCTGGGCTACTAGGATTCGAACCTAGGAATGACGGGACCAAAACCCGTTGCCTTACCGCTTGGCTATAGCCCAACGTCGAATGGCGGTCCGGACGGGACTCGAACCCGCGACCTCCTGCGTGACAGGCAGGCATTCTAACCAACTGAACTACCGGACCCATTTCATCTTATATTATAGAGTTAGAAATTTAGAATCTAACCCCGGTTCCCAGAAACTCCCTCCGTAAACAATTGCTTCTCAAACACTGATGCGTTTTCGGGAACTTGTTTGTGGATTCGTTTCTAATCGACCGTTTCAATCTTTTTATAAAAGATGACCCGTACGGGATTCGAACCCGTGTTACCGCCGTGAAAGGGCGGTGTCTTAACCACTTGACCAACGGGCCATAAATTTAAATGGCGGAGAAGGAGGGATTTGAACCCTCGCGCCGGTAAAACCGACCTACACCCTTAGCAGGGGCGCCTCTTCAGCCTCTTGAGTACTTCTCCAAATGGCTCCACAGGTAGGATTCGAACCTACGACCGATCGGTTAACAGCCGATTGCTCTACCACTGAGCTACTGTGGAATGTTTGAACTGTTAAATAATGTCAACGAGAAATATAATACCTTATTTCTGAACACTTGTCAACTACTTTTTTTAATGTTTCAAACTAACAATTTGGGACAACCAAAAACGTTAGCTTATATAATTTAACATGGTTTTTACATTTCGTCAACGCATTTTTACAAGTTTCATGTTTTATTGCTGAAGAGACACTGATTCAGCTCGGCCATTTTTTCAGTTTCTTCCTATTGTATAGCAACCAATTTCCCTTTACATTTTCCGCAGACATATTTCTTAGTATCGACTTTGCGTTTCCTTTTATATAACCTTCCGCAACGGGAACATTCATATTTATAATTAAAAGAATTAATTTCAGATGGAAGTGGCTTGCAGTGCCGAGGAGATCCTGTCTTCTTTAATAACTCTTTAAAATCCCGATCACCATGCTTATACCCCTTTCCCTCAATATGTAAATGATAATGGCATAATTCATGTTTGATAATACCATGAAATTCAGTTTCATCCGTTTCAAGCGCGTACTTCGGATTTAGTTCTATTAATCGTTTCGCTGGTATATATCTTCCTCCGGTTGTCCGGAGTCTATGATTGAAGCGCACCTGGTCCTTAAACGGTTTATGGAAAAAAGTAACCGAAAGATGGTGAACCAACTCCTTTAATTCCTGCTCATTCATCATCATAAATAACTTCCTTACTATCCTAGTTTCCTCCCATTATATCATAATAAGCGCTCGCATCTTTATGTCCTGCTTTTCGATAAGCAAGTTTATTGTTATTCTAATTAATTCTAGTATAAGATATACAGATGAATGACTATCAATAGACCCAAACACTTGGTTACACCCCTCTTTTTCTCATTTAATATTATTAATTGAGAAAAAGAAGATGAATAATCAAATAATCTACTTCTAGCCTTCTTCTTAAGGGAATAATCTGTCATTTCAATTCTAAAGCGAGGCTTAGCTTTAATTGACGCATTTAGTATTTCCAAGCAGTAAATATTAGGCTATATTAATAGTAATCTGCTAATAATTGTGTTATTATAATAATTGTAGTTAAAAGATTAGGGAGGAATTAAAAGTATGGAAAACAACAAAAAGAATATGAAAATGACCACAGCTTTTGGTACACCAGTTCCTAACGATTATGATTCCAAAACAGCTGGTCCTCGTGGTCCTTTATTAATGGAAGACTTTTGGTTCTTAGAGAAACTAGCACATTTTGATAGAGAAGTAATCCCAGAGCGTCGTATGCATGCTAAAGGTGGCGGTGCTTATGGTACATTAACTGTAACAAACGACATCACAAAGTATACCAAAGCTAAAATTTTCTCTGAAGTTGGTAAGAAGACAGAAATGTTTGCACGTTTCTCTACTGTAGCTGGTGAACGTGGTGCTGCTGATGCAGAACGTGATATCCGCGGAGCAGCTTTGAAATTCTATACAGAAGAAGGTAACTGGGATTTAGTTGGTAACAACACTCCTGTATTCTTCTTTAGAGATCCTAAGCGTTTCCCTGATTTAAACCACGTCGTGAAGAAAGACCCAGTAACAAACTTGCATAACGCACAAGCAAACTGGGATTTCTGGAGTAGCCTTCCAGAAGCATTACACCAAGTAACAATTATCATGTCTGACCGTGGTATTCCGAAAGACTTCAGACATATGCATTTGTTTGGAAGCCATACGTATAGTATGTTCAACGCTGATAATGAGCGTCATTGGGTTAAATTCCATTTCTATTCTCAACAAGGTATCGAAAACCTTACGGATGAAGAAGCGGAAGAAGTAATTGCAAAAGACCGTGATAGCAGTATCCGTGATTTACGCGAAGCAATCGATCGTGGTGAAAATCCGAAGTGGAAAATGTACATCCAAGTCATGACAGATGAGCAAGCAAAAAATCATTCAGACAACCCGTTTGACTTAACTAAGGTATGGTATAAAGGCGACTATCCACTAATCGAAGTTGGTGAATTAGAGCTAAACCGTAACCCACAAAACTATTTTGAAGAAGTAGAGCAAGCGGCATTTGCTCCAACTAACATTGTACCTGGTATTGGATTCTCGCCAGATAGAATGCTGCAAGGAAGACTATTCTCTTACGGTGATACACAACGTTACCGCTTAGGTGTTAACCACTGGCAAATTCCAGTAAACTATCCGAAAAACGCTGAGAACTTCCACCCATACCACCGTGACGGCGCAATGCGTATCGTTCCTTACCAAGGAGGACACGTATCGTACAACCCGAACAGCTATGGTGAGTGGGAAGACAGCCCAGAGCATCAGGAGCCACCGTTAGAGCTTGGCGGAGATGCAAACTACTGGGACTTCGATGAACAAGATGAGAACTTCTACGAGCAGCCTGGTAAGTTATTCCGTCTTCAGTCTCCTGAAGCACAACAACGTCTATTCGAAAACACTGCAAGAAACATGGACGGTGTATCTAAAGACGTACAGTTAAGACATATCGTCAACTGCTACAAAGCTGATCCAGCTTACGGAGAAGGAGTAGCAAAAGCACTCGGTATCTCTCTAAGCGAAGTTGAAGCAGCTGTTGATAAAGAATAAATTCTAAAGCGAAAGCGCCCATGTAGGGTTAAAACGCGATTCGTTTCGCAACACCTGGGACTGCGATTACTTGTTCCACCGAGGAGCATTTGCACGAGCACATCCAGTATATGGAATGTGCCTCCTAGGATGGTACGAAGGTGAAGGAAGTCTTGCTAGTCGCTGGGCGCGTAAAGAATGAAAAAAATCTGCTGGGAGCATGAATTGCTCTCCAGCAGATTTTTTAGTTTTTCACCATGGAAAGGGCTATACGCCCTTTTTCTTCATCTACATTTTCCACCCAAACCGTTACAACATCCCCAACAGAAGCAATGTCCATCGGATGCTTCACAAATTTAGTGGACATTTTAGATATATGCACGAGTCCGTCTTGCTTAACTCCAATATCGACAAAGACACCAAAATCAACAACATTACGTACGGTACCCTGCATCTCCATTCCCGGTTTTAAATCTTCGAGGGATAAAACATTCCGCTTCAACAAAGGTTGCGGGAAATCATCGCGCGGATCTCTTTCCGGACGACTTAATGCATCGATAATATCCTTTAATGTCGGTTCACCGATAGCTAGTTCTGCAGCAATCTCTTTACGATTGATTACCTTAAACTTTTCACGCAATTCATCTGTTCCGATATCTTCTATTGTATAGCCTAATAATTTCAGAAGTTCTTCTGTCGGTTTATAGCTCTCCGGGTGAATCGGTGTCCGGTCAAGCGGGTTTTCTCCATCAATAACCCGCAAGAAACCAATCGCTTGTTCATAAGTTTTAGCCCCGAGCCGTGGAATCTTCTTCAATTGTTTCCTATTCGTGAACTTCCCTTCCTCATTTCGTCTTGTCACGATATTATTGGCTACGCTCTTACTTAGACCAGATACATATTGTAATAAAGAAGTAGAGGCGGTATTCACATTGACACCGACTTGGTTAACAGCTGTTTCTACGACAAATGTTAAAGAGTCATTCAACGCCTTCTGACTGACATCATGCTGATATTGACCAACACCAATCGACTTGGGATCGATTTTCACAAGTTCTGCAAGTGGGTCCTGCACACGGCGGGCAATTGAAGCAGCACTCCGCTCCTCTACTTGTAAATCGGGAAACTCTTCCCGTGCAAGTTCTGATGCAGAGTACACACTCGCCCCTGCTTCATTCACAATAATATACGGAATATCGAGCTTATTATTTTGAATACAATCAGAGATAAATTGCTCGGTCTCCCGGGATGCCGTGCCATTCCCAATCGCAATTAGTTCCACCTTATATTTCTCAATAAAATGAAGGACTGTTTTCTCTGCACCTTTCACGTCGAGTCTCGGAGCTGTAGGGTAGATCACAGAGACGTCATGGACTCTCCCCGTTTCATCAACTAAAGCTAACTTGCAGCCTGTCCGAAATGCAGGGTCGACACCAAGGATTGTTCTTCCTTTTAATGGTGGCTGAAGGAGTAGGTTTTTCAAATTCACGCTAAAGACGTCAATCGCTTGTTCCTCCGCTTTTTCAGTCAGTGCATTCCGGATTTCTCTTTCAATTGAGGGTTGGATCAATCGTTTATAACTTTCCTCTACCGCAAGCTTTAAAAACTCAGCAACCGCACCAGTAGTAGAACGCTTCACCGTTTTCCGGTTCAAATAGTCGACAACCTTCTCGATTGGCGGCTTAATGGATACTTTTAAAACATCTTCCTTTTCTCCGCGATTAAGCGCGAGGATACGGTGCGATACGAGCGAACGGATATTTTCTTCGTATTCGTAATACATTTCATATACTTTCTTTTCATCGAGTTCCTCGTTCTTCACTCCGGAAACGACCTTACCACGCTTCCATGTCTCATCTCGAATATATTCCCGGTACTCTGGAATATCAGAAATCCATTCAGCGATTATATCATTCGCACCTTCTAGCACTTCTGCCACTGTAGTTAATTCATACTCCTCAGACAAATAATTTTCCGCTTCTTTATGTAAATCAATATCGTTTTGTTCCCAAATTAGAGTTGCAAGCGGTTCAAGACCTTTCTCCTTCGCCTTCGTTGCCCGGGTTCTCCGCTTCTGTTTATATGGCCGATATAAATCTTCCACTCGCTGTAACTGGGTTGCGGAATTAATCTCCAATGCCAGTTCTTCCGTTAACTTGCCCTGCTCCTCAATAATGCGCAACACTTCTTCTTTACGCTGGGATAACTGAAGTGCGTACGTCCATTTATCTTGAATCAATTTAATTTCTACTTCATCAAGTCCACCTGTAATTTCCTTTCGGTAGCGCGCAATAAACGGTACAGTGTTTCCCTCATCAAATAGAGCAATAACTTTTTCAATTACAGGCGTTTTTATATTTGTTTCTCTAGCGACCAATTGAAATAACTCATTATCATAACTCATCGGCATATCTTCCTCCTTATTCCTCTATTTTACCAGAATTCAGGATATAGAGTCAGCTTCACGTGAAAAAACCGGCGCCAAGCACCGGTTTCTCCATATCCCTTCTCAATCATACCTTATCGCAATTAGCGTCGTATCATCACTGCGATTTGGTTCAGAAGTTAATTCATAGGCTTTTGTAATTCTATTTACATCTTTATCGGTGAAATAACAGTGGGATAACTCTTTATCCTTCACACCATCTGAAAACATAATAAAATTAGTGCCTTTGTTCAACTTATAGTTTTCCACTTTAATGGAGCGCTTATACCCCGCCAGATAGCCAGTGTTCGGGATATTACGCTTTTTCACTCGATCATCGGTCACTGTCATGATCCCAATATTTCCAATTGAAGAGAAAGAATAGACCTCGGACTGGAAATCCATCTTTAAGATACCGAGGACTACCCCACGCTTCCCATATAAAATTTCATTGCTTTTTCTAACGAGTTCTTCCACACTAACATGATTGTTCTCTTTAATAATGTCAATGACCGCCTGGGAAGATTCCATAGCATACTCCCCACTTCCGAGCCCATCAGCGATCGCACAAATAAAATGGTCCTCTGTTTCATTGTAGAAATAACTGTCTCCACAAAAAGTATTCCCTTGCTTTGGCTGTTGGTACACGGAGACAAATACATTTGATTGTCCCATATTAATCCAACACCTCGGATTGATCTGTTTGGATTGCTTCCCTTAATTTTAATAATGCTTTCCGAAGTAATCTGGAGACGTGCATCTGCGAAATACCTAATATCTCACCCGTTTCCTTCTGACTCTTATTCTCAAAATACGTGTATTGTAAAATAAGCTGCTCCCGCTTGGATAAAATCGGCATTACTTTCTCGAGGATCATTCGCTGATCGATTGTATCATAACTCGTATCTTCATCTCCAACGAGATCTAGTATTGCAACTGTACTCCCTTCCGAATCCGCTTCTACTTTTCTGTCAACGGAAAGTGCTTTATAACTTTTACCCATTTCCATCGTTTCCAGCACTTCTTCTTCAGAAACTTCCAGGTAATCAGCAATTTCTTCCACTGTAGGAGATTTCTGATTCGCCCTCGTCAGCTCATCAACTGCCTTTTTAATTTTCGGCCCAAGTTCTTTAATCCGTCTTGGGACATGGACACTCCATGTTTTATCACGCAAGTAGCGTTTAATTTCACCAATGATCGTTGGAATCGCAAAGGATTCAAACGATTTCCCGAACGTTTCATCATATCGCTTCACAGCGGCTAAAAGACCAATCATCCCAACTTGCGTGAGATCCTCATAAATAATGCTGTTTCTTGAATATTTTCTTGCAATGGATCCCACCAGGTCTTTATAGTGTAATACAATCTTTTCCTGAACTGCTTCATCAGTGGGGTTTTCTTGTAAATGTCTTATCCATTGGTATACCTCATCTCTTCCTTTATGATGTGGTTGAGATTCGGTCGCCATCTAGACCCACCTCTGCTTCATTTATATATTTAGTCATAATGATAATAATTCCACTATGATCATGTATTTCTACTTTATCCATTAGTGCATCGATTAGGAAAAGACCAAACCCACCTTCCTGTAAATCTTCCACTGGTTTTGATTTCTTGTATGGACCTGCCTGCTTACGGACTTCTTCTACATCAAAGCTAACTCCTCGGTCTGCAACCATCACTTCAAGACGATCTTCATAGATACCGAAGCCAATTTGGATCTCACCTTTTTCACCCTTTTCATAGGCATGGGTGACTGCGTTTGTTATCGCTTCTGAAATGGCAATTTTTAAGTCCTCTATACTCTCATAGGAAAAGCCCATTCGGTTTGCAATACCAGAGAGACTCAATCGAATGACACCAATATATTCTGCTTTAGCCGGGATTGTCATTTCAACAAATTCAAACTTCTCCATTATTCATTTCCACCTCTAATCGCTGCCTTGATATCCATAATTTCGTCCAGCCCGGTAATCTGGAATAGACGGTAAACGCGGTCTTGGATGTTCACCAACTTTAACTCACTATCATTCTCTTTAGCGGACTTCAACGCACCAATGAACAGTCCAAGGCCTGTACTATCCATGTATGTAACATGTTCCAAATCAACAATGACTTCCTGGCCGACTTTTTTCGTTACGATTCCAAATGTTTCCTTCAGGTCAGGAGCGGTATATGCATCTATCTCCCCAGCAAGTGTTATGATTGATTGGTTTCCTTCTTCGGTAAGCGTAATTTCAAGATTCAAGGTAATCCCCCCATCTCATAATATATTCTAAATGTATGGATTTACTATTTCTAGACACATACCTTCATTACCCGGTTGCAATAAATCTTAAACCGTCTTGCGTAAAATTAATAAACTAAAATCATCTTGAAGCTGGAAATCTTGCAACCTCTCAAAATAACGATAAACTTCTTGTACCATATCTTGAGCGGACAGATGCAAGTATTGTCGAATCACATCAAACACCTCATCAATTTCGATGAACCGGTCACCATCCCGGCATTCCGTGACACCATCTGTCATTAAGACGATCATGTCGTTTTTTGCGATTTCAATTTCCGCTTGTTCATATTCTACATCTTCGGAAACACCGAGAACAAGACCCGCTGTTGAAAACTCTGTAAAACGGTCCTCATCAGCACAATAATAGTAGCCCGGTTCGTGTCCGGCAAAGGAATAAGCAAGTTTGCCCGTTTCCGGGTTATATTCGCCATACATCATGGTAATGAACATATTGGACTCGGTGTTCCTTTCCACGACTCGGTTCAAATTCCTCAAAATGACCGGTGGTGGTGTAGATTCTTTCGGCAGACTATCCAACGAATACTTAATCATCGACATGCACAGTGCAGCCGGTACACCTTTTCCAATCACATCTGCCATTGCAATCCCGATTGTACCATCCAAGTTTTGCAAAAAGCTATAGTAATCACCGTTCATCTGGTTAGCCGGAACACTGATAACACCGATATCGAGCCCGGCTATATCCGGCTTCTTCGTTTTTAATAATGTCTTCTGCATCTGTGCAGCAACCGATATTTCCGATTTTAAAGCAATTTGCTGTTCTCGGAGAATTTGAATTTCTTGATGGGCAAGTCCATACGATATCATCGCTTCCAAAAGGAAATCAAGTGAATGTTCAAAGGAAGCGAATAAGTCCGGATATAACTCTTTCAGCGCTTTAATATGTATATTGACAATTTCCTCCGGTAAGATATTATGCTTGATAAAAGCCTTGCTGACCAGTTCAACACCGTAGAGTGCTTTTTCATCTTGAAACTCAATATATTCCGCCAGCAGTTTTTTATATTCAGCTGCTTTTTCCTCGAAAAAATTCTCCATTGTATTCCCCCTATCTCAATCTCCATCTCCCTTACCTTATATAATAAGGATGGAGTGCAAGCTGATAGCAAACACTCCATAACTCTTCAAGATTATCTAGTAACATCGTGCTTAGCGCAGCCACTTAACCGTTTTAATTGTTGTACCTTTCCCTATCTCGGAATAAACTTCGAATTCATCCATCAAGCGTTTTACTCCAGGCAATCCAGCGCCTAGTCCTCCAGATGTCGTAAAGCCATCTTCCATTACTTGACTTATATCAGAAATCCCTGGGCCCTCGTCTTCAGCAATTAAACACAGCCCTGCCCTACTATTATTATAGATTATTTCATAGGATATCTTCCCTTGATCAGCATATAAATATATATTGCGAGCGAGTTCCGATATTGCGGTCGCAATTCGAGCTTGATCAACGGTACTGAAGCCGATTTCTTTCGCCATTTCCCTACCAAGCTGACGCGCCCCTACAATATCCCACTCTTTATGAATGTTCACACAGGACTGAGGATTCATCTATTATACCCCCAATTCCTTATGGAGTTTGAGAAGCCCTTGCTCAAGATCCAATGCGGTTGGTACATTTTTCATATTTATTCCTAAATCAATCAATGTCATGGCAACAGCGGGTTGAATTCCCGTTAATACTACCTTCGCCCCCATTAAATCTGACATTGTAACCACATCTCCAAGAACTTTCGCAATGAATGAATCGATGATATCGACCGATGTTAAATCAATCACTACTCCAGAAGATTCTGTTTTATATATTTCATCCAATAAATCTTCTTGAAACTGTATTGCTGTCTGATCATCTATTTCTGTTTGAATCGATATCAACAGATAATTATTCAGCTTAAGAATTGGTATACGCAAAGATCTCACTCTCCTTTATATCGAATCAATAATATTCTTTATCTGTTCTTCCCTGTTTTTCCCTTCTAGCGGAACGATTTTCCTGTTTGTTATTTCCAGTGCAGACATGAATCCTTTTTTCAAGGAGCTCTTTGTCGAAAAATCGCTTAAATCAATGCCTAAATTCACGATTGTTTGGGCAATTTCCGGACGGATACCAACTAGAATACATTTCGCCCCGATTAAATGGACGGCTTCCGCTGCTTGAATAATATGATGCGCAACCATCGTATCAACAACTGGTACGCCTGTAATATCAATAAGGACAACTTCCGAGTTATGGTTGATCGTACCTTGCAGCAAATTTTCCATAATTAACTTTGCCCGTTCGGTATCAATCGTCCCGATAAGCGGCATGATTGTAATCCTGTCCATTACTGGGATAAGGGGGGCTGACAATTCCTGAAGTGCAACACGCTGCAAGGAAACGATCTGTTCCCAGTTGCCTGTGTATTCATTTACCAACTTGCGAATAATCGGTTCCACCCAGTCATCCACACTTTGAAATACACTTTTAATCTGTTCCGTATCGTCCATATCGTCCAGATTAGACAAGATATAATCAACGGTCACCCGTCTAAATACTTGTAAGCCATCCGTAATATAGCTTAGTGGCCAGCCAAGATTAATAATTTTCTCGGAGAATTGTTCAACTTCTTCCATCGATCCTTGACTTTGAATACTTGTAAAAATCACATTCATAAATTCGCGGTTCGTGCTTTCGTAAAGCTCGTCCCCGATATTTGTTGTGTAATTTTCATCTTTCAGATTGCGAACATTATCCATCCACATCTGAACAATAGCATCACTGTTTTCAAGAACAATTCGTTTAAACTTTGTCTCCACTCTTAATACCCCCGTCTTCTATATTCATGCTTATTCCCTATAATAACATGCTTTTTCATCGTTAGACTATTTCGAAACCATTTTATCCAATAATTCGCGTCTAATTAGGAATGCATCGTATTTTGTACGAAAATGCCTAAAAAAACCATTCTTTAAAAATCGTACCATACCAACTCCCCGCCAAAAAGAGAAAGAAGGACTATTTCAAGAGTAAGGAAAGCACAAAAAAACCTTCCAATTATTATAGTTGAAAGGTTTCATCAATGATCATATATATCCTTCAGCCCTAGGCTTATTTCAATCGCCCGGTTAATTTTCTCCATCATTTCTTTATCTAGTCTTGTTATTCGATCTGTTAATCGCTGCTTATCCAACGTTCGAATCTGTTCCAAGAGAATAACAGAATTTCGGTCAAAACCATATTTTTTGGCATCGATTTCAACATGGGTAGGCAACTTAGCCTTTTGGATTTGTGCTGTGATAGCTGCTACAATTACCGTTGGACTAAAACGATTTCCGATATCATTCTGGATAATCAATACCGGACGCACTCCTCCCTGTTCGGATCCAACCACAGGAGATAAGTCAGCGAAGTATACCTCGCCTCTTTGCACGTTCAAATGCTACACCCCGATCACAGTGCGCTCTAGGGTGTCATCAGCCTCCTCTTCAGCCTGGAAAGCCTCTGAAGCTATGTTAAGATTAATGTGGCCCATTTCTTCATAACCGCGTCGCATCGTTTCCATAAATTGCTGGAAATGCGCCTGTTTCTTCTGCTCTAAATAGTTCTTCGTTGCCTGATAAATGAACTCACTTAAATCACCATTATCATTTTTCACCAAACCATCCACCTCGTTAAGAAGATTTTTAGGTAATTTAACCATCACTTCCTGTAAACCCTCTGACAAAATGATGCACCTCCGCCAACTGATGAACATATAATATAATTTCTACTTAATAGTATCATTGAATACGCTTGAATGCAAAGGGATTCCGATAGTTTTCTTACAAAAAAACAAATTTTCTTCGTTTTTTCCCTTGCAAATTAGGGTATATGTTCATATTGGCAGATGTAAATACAATTATTTCTCCCAACCTCAAACCTTAAACATTTAGACGAATAATATTTAAAAAGGCTCTAATATTGCTTTCATACAGCGTAAGTGCAACTTTCATCTGGAAGTCCGCAGTCCAGACACCTCTCGCTTTCCGCAGGCGGCTGGTGAGCCTCCTCGTACGCTTTGCGTACTGCGGGGTCTCACCTATGCCTTTCGACGAACAGGAAGTTCTAATGCCGGCGTTGGTCACAGGACGTGACCGTTCTTAGCCGGCCTCCTGCAGGAGTCTCGAGGTGTCTGGACTGCTCCGAGGAAAAGCGTGATTTGGATTACTGTTTAATATTACAGAAGTACAATCCTTATCATAACGGAATAATTTCTTTTTAAAATAATCCTTTAGACCAGTTCAGTTGCCCGGCGGACGGTGACTCCTACAGGAATAGCACGAGTCCAGACCTGAGCAGGAAGCGGTTTTCTTCCGAGGAGGCTGAGGCCGTGCCCGTATGTGGCAACGTCTGACATTAACGTCCTGTGCGTCGAGGCTTCGGCTGTCCCTTAGGATGCGCATCCGTCCGCCGGGCAACTGAATGGTAATTAGAACGCCAATAAAATGAATGCACAAAATACTTACGCTGAATGAAAGTGTTTGGCATGGAAGCGGTGTATTTTGCAAAAATATTCCCTTAAGATGAGTAACAGTTTGTCTTACTGTATCAATCTTAAGGGGATTATTCAAGTGCATTTGGGATTCATTTTATTTCTTGGCCTTGGACGGACTGGGCAACTTCAATTAATTCTTCTTTCGTTAGACTGTCACTTGCCAATGTGTAATCAATTCCTTCATGATTCCAATGGAGGGTTTCGTCCGTCAATGCCCCGATTGTAAAACCGAGATTCACAATTTCCCCATTAACTGCTTCAGGTGTCGTTAATGTTGGAACGTCGGTACGCATCTCCTGAACGAGGGTGAAATCCTTCTCACCGCCATACGTCAAAATGACTCGTTTTCCGTTATCAAGCTCCATTTCTTTCCGGTCAACTGCTTCTGCACCGGCTGTATAAAGCGGATGAAGTACGGTAAAGACTTCCTCTTCATTACTGCTGAATGTCGGAGCGTCACTGTTTGTTTCCATATTTTTCTCCATGGCAAAATCATCCGACTCAAAGCTTACTGCTGTATCAAATGCATGAAACTGGACTTCTACGACTGCTTTATCATCGACATCCAATACTTGCACTGCAGTTGGATAGAAAGTTTTCTTGTCAAAAAGAATCTGCTGGTACGGCAAGTTCGTATTGTTTTGGTAATTCGTTTTTGTCTTAAACGCATAATGGGTTTCCGTTGCTTCAAAGCTTGCTTCCTCGTCATCTAATATGTCTTTGACGAGCGAGTGGTAAAGGTAAGGCTGGCTGCTGTTTTCTGGCCATTCCGATTGGAATTTGAAACTTCTTTCAAGGGCTGGAGTTAACACAAACACTCCGTCTTCATTTTTCAAGATGATTTGACTACCCTTGTCATCTTCCTGAGAACCGAGCTTCACGCGATAATAATCCTCTTTCTGATGCCAAATATCAATCGTAAACCGCTGTTCTTCCTGTCCTGTCTTCATCGTCATTTCTGCTTCTGCTTTATAACCATCCATTTCCTCCAACGTTTCGGACAGTTTTTCGACAACATCTTCCTCCGATTTCTCTCCACAAGCTGAAAGGATGACAATACTGATGACGATGAGGAATATTCCAAGATAGCGCTTCTTCATACACATATCTCCCTTGTCTCAATTAACAAAGGGAACAAATCACGTTTATCAGGAAATCATACGATATACTTCACGAATCCAGGCGATGATATCTGTTGCCGTTAGATCATAGACACTATGCTTATGCTGTACTGCTAAATCAGCACTCGTACCATGAAGGTGACAAGCATTGCAGATGGCGGAAAAAATGGTTTGTTTTTGTAAAATCATGGCGAGCATTATCCCTGTGAGTACGTCACCGCTACCGCCTTTTGCAAGACCGGGATTTCCGGTTGCATCAACCACCTGCTTACCGTCCGGGCTCGTAATAATGGTGTACTTCCCTTTTAACACGACATAGACTCCGTAATCCTCTGCGAACTCTTTCGCATGCTGGAAAGGAGATGTTAACGTTTCTTCTACCCGCAAATCAAGAAGCCTGGCCATTTCTCCAGCGTGAGGCGTTACAATTGTCACAGCATCTCTCGACTCAAGTATGGGGAGTAAGTTGCTTAGATGATATAATCCATCGGCATCAACTAGAACGGGACAAGTCGCTTGCTTTAGCACCTGCTTTATTAGCTCCTCCCCCTGCTTACTACGGCCCATTCCGACACCGGCAGCGATTGCGTCATACGCTGATACATCCAAGTGATTATCCCAGACTAACAGCCCGTTTTCATCCTTCAATATCTTAAACATCGCTTCTGGTATCCGGGAAGCGATAATTGGGATAATTTCCTCCAACGTTCCTGCAGTCACTAAGCCTGCCCCTGCGACAAGCGCTGCCTCTGTAGCCATAGTAATCGCTCCTGGCATCCTTGCACTGCCACCAATGATAAAACCCTTACCATGGTCTCCTTTATGTGCGTACGCCTGTCTCCTTGGAAGGGTTGCTTGGAACTGATCGCTATCGTATAGGCGGCGGGTCGTATATTTCTCCATCGTCCGCTTGGAGAAGCCAATCTCAACGACTTTCCATTCCCCGTAATAGCTGGCCGTGTCCGGTAAAACCGCAGTCATTTTCAAAGCTCCGACAATAAACGTGTAATCCGCTTGTACAGCCACAGTAAATGGCACTCCTTCATCAGCCGGTAACCCGGACGGAATATCAACGGAAACGACCCGGGCATCGGATTCGTTTATCCGCTTGATCACGTCTTGATACGGCTCACGCAGCGCACCCTTCTTCCCGATTCCAAGTAAAGAGTCAATAATAACGTCTGAGTTTTTAATGATTTCTTCTACATCGTGGTCTATGAGAGAAAATATTTCCCCATTGCTGTTCAAATAAATTTTCTTATGCAGCAAGGCATCTCCCTGAATCAACTCATCAGGAACCACTTGGAAAACCCGTACATTATAATCATGTTCCGTCAAATACCTCGCAATGACAAAACCGTCTCCACCATTATTTCCTGCTCCGACGAATACTGTTATCCGCTCTGTTCGCTCAAAAAGAGAGATGATGTTACGAAATATCTCCCTTCCGGCATTTTCCATAAGCACGTGCCCCGGCAAACCGATTTCCTTCATCGTATGCCTGTCGATATCGTACATTTCCTTCGCGGTGACTATAAACATGAAGTCCCCTCCTGCCCGCATTAAAATACTATGAGACAACCACTCCGTTTATGCAGATTCTCTTTACGCATTCTTTTGAACAAAGGCGCAAGCGCCCGTTTAGCAACGTACAAACTGGAGCACTCCGGAATGAGATAAAGGAAACACGGCGAACGTAGAGAGCCGATGTTGACTTATCGATTGGAGGAGTGTGAAGTTTGATAGTTGCTGGGCGCTGGAGCCGGACGTGGCTAGCCCGGGATACCCAAGTTATCACAGCATTTATATTTTATAGTTTCTTATACTTGAACAACGACTTGCGCTACGGCATATTCCTTACTATGGCTGATTGATAATAAAAAAACATACCCTTCATAGCCCTGCACTGTAAGTTGTGGCGCCCCGCTCTCATCATGGATTATTTCCATGTGCCGGAAGCTTAATTTCCCGATTCCAGTCCCGAGCGCTTTTGCACATGCCTCTTTTGCCGCAAATCTCCCTGCTAAATATTCGATCTGGCGCCTCCGGTTGGTAAATTGTTCATATCTTGTCAACTCCGAATCAGTCAACACCCGAGCCGCAAGTCGGTCTCCCTTGTTAAGACTTGACTCTATTCGGCATAGTTCAATAATATCTATTCCAATTCCTTTAATCATTGGCTTTTGCCTTCTCTCCTTGAATGATAATAGCTAATGTTGGTCATAACTCGTATTATTAATTATTATAATAGTACCTGAACATTATAGGAAACTAAACTTATTTAGGAGGCTTCTTCTATTGTTTATCCGGAACGAAAGAAGTTTAAAAGAATTTATAAATCTTTACCCCGTCGTCTCGACACTTGTTATCATTCACATCGTCCTTTGGTTGGTGATGGAATTTTTTCAGTCTGGGATCGGTTGGATTGTTTATGCATTTGGAGTTGGCCATAATTTATCCGTTGCAATGGGCGAATATTGGCGCTTGGTTACCCCAATCTTCCTCCACCGGGAATTGACACATGTGTTATTCAATTCCTTTGCCCTCGTCATCTTTGGGCCGGCGCTTGAGTTGATGCTTGGAAAATTCAAATTCATCCTTGCTTATTTAGCTGCTGGGGTTATCGCAAATATTGCGACGTTTTTAATTGAACCTTTACAATACACACATTTAGGAGCTTCCGGAGCGATCTACGGATTATTTGGTATCTATATATTCATGGTTGCTTTCCGCAAGCATCTCATTGACCAAGGTAGTTCGCAAATGATCAAAACTATTTTCATCATTGGAGTACTTATGTCTTTCGTCGGAACGCGGATTAATATCGTTGCCCACTTAGCAGGCTTTGCTGGAGGATTCGCGATTGCACCACTCTTTTTGAAAAACATCCGCCCTTTCTCGCCGTGGCATGCTTATCAGCGCAGCTATCCAGATGATGACCGGGAGATACAATTTAATCCGAATCGCTGGAATAAAAAAAGAATAATACCTGAAAGCATCCGTAAAAACTGGCTCTGGATTATCATCGGTATTCTTGCAGTCATTGGATTTTTCAGCAGATTTTCCAACTGAATTTAACTTAACTTCCTTCTTCTTTTGAAACTTAATTAGCACCTAATCGTATTACTAGTAACCATCGTAATGGAAGGATGTTGCACAATGAGACAACCACCGAAGCATGCAATCGACCCGCGGGCAGTCGACGTTTGGAAAATCAGCGCCGCCATTTACCTTGGCATACTTTGGCTGATTCTTCTTACGTCGGTAGTCTTTGCGATTCTCTGGGATTGGTCGTTCGTTTATATAACTGGAGCAATAATTATAACTGTTTTATTAAGTTACCTTTTCATTTTCTTATTTCCTAAACTTAGGTATCGGCGCTGGCGCTATGAGATCTTTGAACAGGAAATTTATATCCAGCACGGAATTTTCATCCGTACGCGAACATTAATCCCGATGATACGGGTACAACACGTCGATACAGAACAAGGCCCGATTATGAAGAAATTTCATGTTGCGAGTGTGTCGATTTCCACCGCAGCGACAACGCACATCATCCCTGCTTTGTCAGAAGAAAATGCTTCTGATTTGCGGGACCGGATTTCACAACTTGCAAGGGTGGACGAAGATGATGTTTGAGGAAAGACGCCTGCACCCTGCAGCCATTATTTTTAACATATTAAAAGTAATTAAAGAATTATTTTTCTCGCTGCTAATCGTTTTAGTCGCTGGAAACTTTCTCATATTTTCTATTGCACTTGGGGCATTTAGTATACTCGCTTCGGTTTATGGCATTCTCTCGTGGTACCGTTTTTCTTATTATGTTACCGATGATGAGCTATGGATTGAGTACGGTATATTTAAACGAACGAAACGGTCTATTGCGAAAAACCGGATCCAATCGATTGATTTAACCGAAAGTGTGATCCATCGTATATTCAAACTGACCCGGGTCCAAATTGAAACAGCAAGTGGCGGAGAGAAGGCAGAAGCTGCCCTTTCAGCTGTTTCGCTTAAAGATGCGAAAGAACTCCGGGAAGTGTTAAAAAATAGCGGAAAAGCAGGTACCTTAGTTCCTGAAGAAATGTATCTTGCACAGAAAGAAATTTCCTTTTCCCGCTTGCTCCTAGCCGGAATCACTTCCGGTGGTCTTGGCATTATTATCGGTTTCATCGTCGTTGGGCTCTCGGAATTTGACGAACTCATACCTGAAATGGTGTATAACTACACCTATGAGTGGTTGGTAACTGCAAGTATTATATTCATTGTTCTTATTATTCTTGGTGTTCTTGCCACCATTTGGCTATTAAGTATTCTCTGGACACTCCTTCGCTACGGGAAATTCACTATCAGGAGAACGGAGGATGAATTATTCATTACGCGGGGATTGCTTGAAAGAAAGCAATTGACAATTCCCTTGCACCGGATTCAGGCGATTGGTATTGAAGAAAACATCTTACGTCAGCCATTTGGTTACGCATTTATTTTTGCAGAAATTGCCGGCGGAAATACAGATGGGAAATTAGCGGATTCAACGATCCTATTCCCATTGCTGCATAAACGAGAAATCGCCGCCTTTCTTGATGAATTTGCTCCAGACTTCAGCTGGCAGGAAGAAGAAGTCGAATGGACGAAGCCACCACCCGCTGCATTACCGTATTACTATGTCCGTTCAAGTGTATTATTCTTACTGGCCAGTATCGCCGTCTTTATCTTTTTCCGGTCGTTTGCTTGGATTCCGATTGCTTTGTTCGCGCTCTCCCTAGGCTTGGGCTGGCTCTCTTATAAGGATGCGGGCTTTTACCTTAAAGGGAACAGGTTGTTACTCCGATACCGACACGTGAAGCGCACTACCGTACTCATTCAGCAAAAACGAATACAAGCCTTCGAGAAAAAGAATCATGCACTCGAAAGAAAATGGAGCCTCGCCTCCATGAAAATATCTATTCTGAGCAACACCGGGGGCAAACACTATCACGTGAAAAATTTAGAAGAAGAAAAAGTTAACCAACTGGGGGACAGAATTGCTTATCGAAATAAATTGGAATAAACGCTAGTATCTAAAAAAACGGTTTGGAGCTATATTGCTCCAAACCGTTTTTATTCTTAGTTAGTCTCTTTTACGACGTTTTTGGAAATTACCTTTACGGTTACGTCCACCGTAGAAGCGTTTGTTTTTCGAGCGATGTCCGCCTTTGCCTTTTGAATGGAGTGCTTTTTTCACACTCACTGGTGCAACCGAAGAAATCCGGACTGGTGTGTCTCTTCTTTCTTTCGTCAACAGGCTAATTGCCGCTGCAATAACGGTTACCGAATCGTGATCTTCCAACAGGTCCTTCGCAGCTTCTTGATATGTCGTTAAATCACGCTTATCAATTGTTTTCTGGATTCTTTCGATTGTAAGTTGCTGTTGTCCACGTCTAGCATCTTGAATCGTCGGTGGTGCGAGACGCTTCATCTTACTCTTCGTCGTCTTTTCAATCAAATGTAAATGTGCCATTTCTCTTGGCGTTACAAAGGAAATCGCTTCACCTGTTTTACCCGCGCGCCCTGTACGCCCGATACGGTGTACATAACTCTCCGGATCTTGCGGGATATCAAAGTTATAAACGTGAGTCACGCCGGAAATATCTAATCCACGTGCAGCTACGTCTGTTGCAACTAGCACGTCGACACGACCGTTTTTAAACTTGTTCAATACAGACATCCGCTTTCCTTGAGTCAAGTCGCCATGAATCCCTTCAGCACGATAGCCTCTAGCCTGTAAACCTTCCGTAATTTCATCGACCCGCTTCTTCGTTCTTGCAAACACAATTGCAAGCTCTGGAGAATGAATATCGACATGATTGTTCAACGTATCGAACTTGAATTTCTCCGGTATTTCAATGAAGTACTGATCAATATTTTCAACCGTCATTTCTTTCGCTTTAATTTTTACTTCTTTCGGTTGCTTCATCAATGTTGTTGCGATATCGCGAATTTCCTTTGGCATCGTAGCGGAGAATAGCAACGTTTGACGTTCTTCTGGAATGCCTTTTAAGATATCACGAATATCATCGATGAACCCCATGTTCAGCATTTCGTCCGCTTCATCCAGAACTGCAACTCGTACTTGATCCGTCCGAATAGTTCTTCTCCGCATATGGTCAAGCAATCTTCCTGGTGTTGCCACGACGATTTGCGGGCCATCTTTCAGTGCACGAATTTGCCTGTCCATATGTTGACCACCATATATTGCCAATGCACGAATGCCGACAAATCTTGCAATGCGATTGATTTCCTCTGCGACCTGGATAGCCAATTCCCGCGTCGGAGCCACAACTAACCCCTGTACCTTGCGAAGTTTAGTGTCGATTCTTTCAATCATCGGAATACCGAACGCAGCGGTTTTCCCTGTACCTGTCTGAGCTTGACCGATTACGTCATTGCCCGCTTTCGCAAGAGGAATGGTCTCCGTTTGGATTGGCGTTGCTTCTTCAAAGCCCATTCTTTCCAAAGCCTTCATAATCGGGGCCGCGATATTTAATTCATTAAATTTTGCCACTTAATGTCTACTCCTTCTGTAAAAAAAATTTAGTTATAAGAGGCCACTAGTCCTTTACTTCAGATTTATAAATCCTATCTATACATATACCCATTGCCATTATCAGATATGCACGGTTAAAACGTACAAGGGTTTATCATTCAACCGGGAAAAGATTTATCACGTACCAATTATTGTTTCTCTAAAAGAACAATTAGGCTTCCCTTCCATCTTCGGGGCCTCAAATTACTGTTTGTCTTATGATACCACATCTTTGTCACCATTTTCCACAATGCTCCGTCATAAATACTTATTTAATATATAGTGATCTAAATTAAACTTTGCACTTACGCTGAATGAAAACAATATTATGGATTACAGATTATCTTTCAAACGGCGTGAAATAAATGAATTTTTCCATGAATCATGGTAATATAAGATGATAATATATTGAAAGTAGAGGGGCGTTATGGACCTAGCCATCCCCTCTGGAAAAGGTGTCAATTAAAGGAGTTTTTCTATGCGTCTTCCTGCATTTAATCCGAAAGCAGCTCTCTTTATTGGAGTAACTGCTGTATCCACTTCTGCTATACTCGTTCGACTTGCTGAAGATGCACCTGCAGCTATGACTGCTTTCTATCGTTTATTCTTCGCCGTTATCATGATGGCGCCATTTATATTAATTAACTACCGACATGAATTCAAACAAATCTCTAAAAGAAACTGGATACTTTCTATACTCGCAGGCATATTTCTCGCCGCGCATTTTATTTTTTGGTTTGAATCATTAAGTCATACATCCGTTGCAAGTTCCGTTGTGTTTGTTTCCATCCAACCGGTCTTTGCCTTCCTCGGGACTTATTTATTGTTTCAGGAACGCTTTTCCTATGGTGCCATCATCAGTATGATCATTACATTGTTTGGAAGTCTGATTATCGGTTGGGGGGATTTCCAACTCGGAGGAAACGAACTACTCGGTGATGTGCTCGCCATTTTAGGAGCAATAGGTATCACAGGATATTTTCTGATTGGACAATCTGCAAGGAAGAGCTTGTCTCTAATGACGTATACATTCATCGTATATGGGGTTGCTTCCGTCACTTTATTTATATACAACCTTGGCTTACAGCACTCATTCACCGGTTATAGTGCAACGAACTGGTATGCATTCCTTGCACTTGCCATCATTCCAACATTCTTCGGCCATTCAATTTTCAACTGGTGCTTACGCTGGTTAAGTACAACAACAGTGTCCATGGCCGGATTATTGGAGCCCGTTGGAGCTGCCCTTTTAGCATATATTTTCTTAAATGAAGCTATTACTTGGTCTCAATTTTTAGGTGGAACGATCGTTATCTTCGGCTTGTATTTATTCATCATCAGCACATCGAAAAAAACGAACGTCACCATTTCTCAAAGGAAAAAATAATCAGTTAGGCGGTAATCAGGATGAGAATTCAACTAATGACAGACGGTGGAGCAGACATTCCACAACAGTTAATCGAACAAATGCAATTAGAAATTGTCCCTCTTTATTTAAATTTCAGCGATGGCGAATATAAAACTGGTCATTCATTGAAGCTTGCGAATTTCCATCAGAAGGTAAAGAAGCTTAATGAAGTTCCACTTTCCGCTGCACCAAGCCCGAACGACTTTTACGAAGCTTATAAAAAGGTGCCGCAAGATAAGCCGATTATTATGCTGAGCCTTTCCAAGGAATTAAGTAGTACGTATCAAAATGCGGTCACCGCTAAAAACATGCTTGAAAAAGAAGAACCAGCGCGTAAAATCGCTGTCATCAATACGAAAACAGCTTCAGGCGGAATTGCCCTTTTGCTTCATGATTTATACAATAAAATTCAAGCAGGCTATACATTTGAACAAGTTGTACAGCATACGGAAGAACGAGTTGGAGATACGATTACTTTATTTGTCCTCCAGACGTTAGATAACCTTGTCCGCGGTGGCCGGATTTCAAAGGTAACCGGTAAGATTGCAAAGACGCTCAGCATTAAATTGCTTATGCGTGGTAGTGAACAAGGAGAAATAGAAGTAACAGAACGCATACGTGGAGAAAAACGTGCAGTGAACCGATTTATCCAACAAATCGGAGAGTATACGAAAAATGCGGAAAATAAGAGCTTATTCATGACCCACTGCAACAGTGAATCCCGGGCAACAAAACTATTGAACGAAATAAAAGAAAAATATTCCTTTAAAGAAACGTTCCTAACAGACACCGGTCCCATCATCGCAACTCACGGCGGAGATGGTGCTATCGTAATAGCTTTCTTTAAAGACAGAAAAAAATAACAACAGCGCAAGCACCCTGGGCTCAGAGCGGACGTGGCTAGTCCTAGAAACTGAGTTATCACAGCATTTTTATTTTATACTTTCTTACTCTAAAATAAACCGGATGGACGTAATGTTGTGTCCATCCGGTTTATTTTTTCTTTTCAAGAAAATCATGGACCATCAGATTGATCGTATCCTTATCCTCACCTAAACAAAGCAGATGTCTCGATTGATCCAAGAGTACAATCTCCTTGTGCTCCGAATCAATCTCCTTATCCAAATAGTAAGCTGTCTTATAAGGTACCATCCCATCAAGTTGGCCGTGCGCAATCAATACAGGGGTCTCGACTTCTTTCAAAAATCGTCTCGTGAAATTAATAAGCTTTACAAATTCGATATTCGCTTTTATCGGCACTTGACCAAATTTCCGCTTATAATGATTGTACATTTGATTGTTTTCTAATCCGCCCTTCAACCCATCACGGATTACTTCTTGAACATCCGTCCCAATCTGTTTGAAATCCAAATACTTCCCCGCGGTTGCCAGTAATACTAATTTTTTTACCTTATACTTCGCCGCTAGATAAGCAGCAATCATCCCACCCATCGAAAAGCCGATTAAATAAATTTCATCATATTTCTCCGATAGCTGCTGCAAAGCTTCCTCTGCCGCAGAAATCCAATCCTTGTAAGTGATGTCCTCTAAGTGTAGTTCAATCCCATGTCCTGGCAATGTCGGCAGTTCAACATGCCAATCCGTATGTTCACGCAAATATTTCGCTAACGGGCCAAGCTCATAAGGACCACCTGTAAATCCGTGAATCAATAAACATCCTATCATCCGCATCCCCTCGTTCTAACCATTCCTTTCTTTTATTATCTGCTCATCGACCCCTATTTATCCGACCTAACTTATCTGAATGTCCTGATCAAGGAGCTTAACTGTCTCACAATCGGAGAAACTTGATGATATGTGCTCGCTAACTGATTAATGGTTGTCATCGTTTTACTAAAGTCCACTTGTCCATTTGCATCGGTAAAAGCACGAAGAAGGCCGGCTTGCGTCTGTTCCGACGACGGATTGCCATACGCTTCCTGACTTTGGCTTTGACTTTGACTCATCAAATTAAGTGGTTGTGGCGGTTTTGCATAGCGTTCATAAGGTGTTATATGTGATATAGGTGTATAGGGAGAGTTTGGTATATTGGGTGGTTGCTGGCGAGCAAATGGTGGTGTGTTTCGATTAGCGTACAGATACGGATGCCGCCTCATTCTATCGTCCATTTGGAACACCTCTTTATCCAAACATTGATTCATACTATAAATTATGCAGCTAGGGGAGCTTTTGTTATTCGTTTAGTTTTCGACTTTCCTAAGCGTGTGGTGTATCCGTTCTTTTTGAAAACCTAATATCGAATGTTTCTCCCCTTTTACAAACATTGCTGGTGTACCGTAAACCCCTTTCTTCTGCATTTCTGTCATATAATCCCTATTCTGGGTTACATTTTTTATTTTGTAAGTAACGTCGTACTTTTTGACGAGATTTACTACTTTTGTGCAATACTGATTATTGTCACTCACATAAATGATTACATCATAGTTGTCCATCTAAAATTCCTCCAAAAACTTCCCTTATTTCTTTCTTTTTTTATACCTTTTTAATACCCGATTAAATATAAAATGAAACTTCATTCAGTGGGGTTTCTTATCTCCCACACTGAATGTTAGTTGAACAGAAAATATTTCGCTTAAAACTCATCAAATAAACAATAGTCAACGCCTATACGTTGCATAAAAGGGTAACAAAAAACACGGTACTAAGTTGCTGCACCGTGCTTTTCTTCTTTTTTGCAATTAATCATCTAAATCTATATCAACAACGAGCACTTCTCCCGTGTAGGCATCGATTTCGATTTCTGCCTCTCCTTCGGGGCTCTCAATTTCGATTTCATATATTAAGCGACCATCTTCTCTATCCAAATCTATATCATCCACCACACCGGAGAACTGTTTTAATGCAATTTCAATTGCTTTTTCTTGACTGATTGTTGATTTCCGCTCATCGGATTGCTTCTTGGAATCATCATTGGGACCTTTTTTTGCTTCGTTATCTTCTTTTTTCGCTTCTTCTGCATCCTCTTGTTTTGGTGCAGTTACCGTTTTACGCTCGGTCTCTTTTGTATCTCCAGTTGCTTTTTCTTTCATTTCCAAGTCTGTTTCTTTTTTATTTGTAGCTGATGCTTCTCTCTTATCTCCATTTTCCTTCTGCTTATCCGTAGTCATATCTTTCTTTTCATCTGCTTTAGCTAGCCATTTTTCTTCCAGCTTTAATACCTCACCCGAGTTCCCGTCAATTACTAATTCATATCCTTGCCCGTCGATGACAATTTCCACTTCATAGATAGGATTTGTCTCTTGTTCATCTAACTTAAGTGC
Organism: Oceanobacillus sp. HCA-5259; assembly: GCF_037892815.1. NCBI lineage: Bacteria > Bacillati > Bacillota > Bacilli > Caryophanales > Bacillaceae > Oceanobacillus > Oceanobacillus sp. HCA-5259. The sequence continues at coordinate 25,665 of NZ_JBBKBV010000012.1, forward strand.
AGTGATTTCCCCGGGATATTGGGCCTCCACTTTTTCCGTAACTTCTTTCTCGGTTAGGTCAGGTCCGGCTGAAACCGATAAATTTTGACTGAAAATAAGCCCTAATACAGTGGCAATCGCCATAGCCCCAATTGCCATTAGCAATTTTTTATTCATTATGACCCCCTCCTAGCTTAGCTAATTAATCATCCCAGCTGTCATCATCTTGTTCGATTTCTACCTCGATAATCTCACCTGTCATTGCATCAAGTTCGATTTCTGCTTCATGCGTACCATCTCTTAATTCAACCTCATAAATCAATCTGCCGTCATCCTTGTCGAGTTCAATTTCCGTCACTTTACCTTCGAATTCGGTTAAAGCAATTTGCTTTACTTCTTCAATCGATAGCACACCTGCAAATGGATCCTGGTTTTCCCCTGTTTTTTCCTTCGTTTCTTGTACTTCTTCCGTTTCACTCGCTGCAACAATCGGCTCTGTCGGTGCAGCGTTCGACTGATAAGCAGTAAAACCAATGACCAATGCTATCGTCAATGTCCCAATTCCATATCCTAACTTTTTATTCATTTTATTTCCTCCTTTGATCTCTGCTTTTATCATAGCTCGGGCAGATAATAGGAGGATGTGAGGAAGATTAGAAAATGCTGAGAAACGAATCTTTACGGAGAGTAAACGTTATTTTTCATCGGGCCCTTCTTTCATAACCGGTAAAACCATTGTAAAAGTCGAGCCCTCCCCTAGGGTACTGTCCACAGTTAGCTTTCCTTGATGGTCTTCGGCAATTTCCCTAGCGATAGACAGGCCGAGCCCACTGCCACCGGTCCCTCTGCTTCTTGCTTTATCGACCCGGTAAAACCGCTCGAATATCCGTTCCTGATCTTCTGGAGCTATTCCACTTCCATAATCTTTCACAGAATAAATCACGTCACCATTATAAGTAAACAGACTTACTGTAATTTTATCTTCACTGTATTTCAAGGCATTTTCAATTAAAATATAAATAATTTGTTCGAGCTGCCCAACATTCCCTAAAACATGTATCGTTTCGGTATTTTTATGAAATTCGATTTCCCTATTATAAGCCTGCTTGAATGTTGTAATCGAATGCTCGATTAGTTGAACAAGTTCGACACGTTCGTGGACAACATTTTCTTTATTTTTCGCCAAAGATAAAAGTTGCTCCACTAGCCGTTTCATCCGGTCGGCTTCCGAATCAATTACTTCAATTGATTCGTCCAGTAGTTCAGGGTTGTCCTTCCCTCTTCTTGCAAGCAGCTGAGCGTAACTCTTCACAATCTGTATCGGAGTTTTCAATTCATGGGAAGCGTTGGATACAAAGTCTTCCTGTCTTTCGTAGTTATCCTTTAGCTGATCAATCATTTCATTGAAGGTAACTTCCATTTCATAGAGCTCATCCTTGGAACGGTCTCTGTGATCGATCTTCTCCCATTTCCGCTCCTTAATGTTCGTTTTCATCGTCCGTGTCAGTTCTTCAATAGGATTGAGAAGGAAACGACTCAGGATATTACTACCGATAACCGTCGGGATGAGGATAACGAGTGATACGATGATAAGTACGTAAAATAAAATTCGCATCGTATTCGTAAGAGCCACTAAATTATCAGACATCTGCAGCGTGACAACACTCCCATCATGCCAAATGATCGGCTTAGTTACAACAGCGACATGGACACCGCGCTCTGGCCGTTCAATTTCATGAGTCTCCGCAGTCTGGAACGCACCTTCCAATGTCCGATAAGCCTCTCCTTTACGTTTAAATTCTATTGCCCGCTGGTCACTCGAGAACACCTTCACCATCCCATTTGCCGGTAGAAAAGCATTGATTACTTCACTCGCCTCTTCCCCGCTCGTCGTCTGTGAGAGATGCTCGATCAGAACATCAGTCTGCAAGGATAGTTCCGTTAATTGGCCATCCGTTGCATTCTTATAAAAGAGAAAATAGATGAATGTATTGACAAGGATGAGCATACTTAGAATGAGAACACTGGAAAACAAGCGGATTTTCGTCCTTAATTTCATTGTTCAAGGTCCTTTATCGTATAGCCTACCCCGCGCACTGTTTGAATAACCGCGGTCTCAAAACCTTTATCCACTTTTTGCCGCAAGTAGCGGATATAGACGTCGACAACATTTGTGTCACCGTAATAATCGAACCCCCAAACTTGTTCAATCAGCTGCTCCCTTGTCAGGACAATGTTTTTATTTTGCAATAAACAGACGAGCAGATCGAATTCCCTTGGTGTAAGATCGATTTGCACTTCGCCTCTTGAAACTTCTCGGGCGCTCGGATTCACTCTCAAATCAGCAACAGTAAGGTACTCGTTATTCTCCTTCTTCGCTTTCGGCCGGCGTAAAAGAACGCGGATCCGCGCTAATAATTCCTCAATCTGGAAAGGCTTCGTAATATAATCATCCGCCCCAAGGTCGAGCCCACTTACCTTATCATGAATTTCATCCCTTGCTGTAAGTAGAACGATTGGTGTTTCCTCATCGAAACGACGGACTCTCCGCAACACTTCAAGACCGCTTAATCCAGGAATCATAATATCTAACAAGACAAGATCCCAGTTCTCTTCTTCTATAAGTCGCAACGCATCTTTCCCATTATCTGCGACACCTGTTTCATAATTTTCATATTCGAGTTCGAGTTGCAGCACTCGGCTTAATTTTTGTTCATCTTCAATAATCAGGATTTTAGGTTTTGCCATATTCACACCTGCCAATTTTAAGATTAATTACTTTCTATTATACGCATAAATGCTTATCATGACGATAAGCAGAAGTTTTCATTTTACAAAGGAGGATTAGCATGCTAGCAATTGATCATCTTGTAATCGTTTCAAAGAATCCCGAAAAGGATGCCCAGCAGTTTGTTGAACAGCATCATGCAATCGCTATTGAAGGTGGAAAACATGAGAAATGGGGAACGTACAACTTCCTTGCTCACTTCCAAAATGACAGTTATATCGAATGGCTCGGAATTTTCGATGAGGAACTTGCTAGGAAAAGCAATCTCCCATTAGTGAGAAATGCAGTTGATTCCCTCGATCAAGGAAGGACCGGACTCCTTACCTTTGCTTTACGGACGAGTAATCTAGATGCCCAGCTGACCTATTTTAAAGAAAATCAGATCCCGTATAGTGGTCCGTATCCAGGAATGCGGAAGAAGATTGACGGTTCAACTCTATCTTGGAAAATGCTTTTTCCCGAAGACGCGGAGAATTTGCCATTTCTAATTGAATGGGGCGCAACAGAGAACAAGCCAGACAACACTGCGAAAATTAATCCGCGTAATTTGAATGAGATTACAATCCCAACTGATCCATTCAAGTACGAGGATGTCTTTCAGCTGAAAGTGCGTGACGATACAATCCAATTGGAGAATGGAAGACTTCTATTTACAAACGACGAGCAGTTTAATTTTAATTTAAGTGAATAAGGAGAAAGATAAGGAATCGTAATAAAGAAGCTTGCAATCAACTCAATTGTTAATCGCAAGCTTCTTTATAAATGATAAGAAAGTATAAAATAAAAATGCTTAATAACTTAGGTATCCGGGGCTAGCCACGTCCGGCTCCAGCGCCCAGCAACTAGCAAACTTCACACTCCTCCAATCGATAAGTCAACATCAACTCACTGCCGTTCGTTGTGTTTCCTTTATCTCATTCCGGAGTGCTCCAGTTTGTACGTTGCTTAACGGGCGCTTCCGCCTTTGTTTAATATTACCCTAATTGTTGTTGTAAAAATTCCGTTACTTCTTCTGGAGTCTTCGTATAAGCACTGTGCTGATGCGCTAGTTTTTCCCCATTTTGGAAAATTAGTACGCTCGGAATTCCCATTACTTCATACTTTTCAGCAATTCCTTCTATCTCATCAATATTCACTTCGTACCAGTTATAATTGTTGAACTCATCCATTACCTGGCCCGAGAACATATCAAAGCGTCTGCAGTCTGGGCACCAGTTAGCGAAGAACTTAATAATGACCGGATCTGCACTTTGTATAACTTCATCAAATCTAGCTTGCGTTGTGATTAGTTCCATCTGAATTCTCCTTTTATACCCTCTTTAAATTATTTTCTTATATTGTAACTATTTATACTCTATTCGTCCAAGGATATACGCTGTTAAAAGCCCTGTGAAAAATGTAAGAACACTAACAAAGAACATACCAACCGTTTGGGGTATTCCCGGGAAAACGACGAAAACTGAACCTGCAACAAGTCCTATTGCGGCTGCGAATGTAATAGTGAAATAGTTTCGTAAAAAATAGCCGACAATTCTGCTCATGATGACAAAACCGATCGCAATCCCAAGTCCAGTCACAATGATGATATCAAATTTTAAATTACTGACGGCAGCAATGACTGTCGGATATACACCAAGAACAAGAAGCAAGAATGAGCCACTTATCCCTGGAAGAATCATTGCCGCGCTGCCGATTATACCTGAAACAAATAGATATGCATATGTTTTCAGGGTAATATTCGTAATAATTTCCCCTTCTCCAACATTCATAAGCCCTATTGTAGCAATAATGATAACACCGACCAGCATCACACCGATATGCTGCAGACGAAATGAATTCTTCGCATCAGCTTTATAAAATAAATAAGGCAGGACGCCAAGGATCAGTCCGAGGAAGAAAAATAATGTCGGCATCGGATGGTGGATAAACAACCATTCGATCACTTTCGCAAACACGAACAACGCTGCTACCATGCCAATCCCAAGCGGAATGAGAAATCCTAAATGCTTCTTCCAGTCCTTACTAAAAAAGCCGTTAATTGCTTCAATCAACCGCTCATAAATTCCAAGTAAAAGTGCAATGGTACCGCTACTGATTCCCGGGACGACCTCTGTAGCACCCATCAATATCCCTCGATATATATTTTTCCATTCCATGCGATGAATCTCCTTAACGTATGTAAATTTAAATACATTTTACATCATACCAAAAAAAGACTTGGCATGCCTATCTTAAGTGTGACCTTTCTTGGAACAGGCCACACTTCCCTTACTTTTCTTCTATGAATCTAAGCTCTGGCATCCACTGAGACATATGCATTTTTATTTCTTCATAATGCCGATCTGCTTCTTTCAATTCCTTATTTGTTAAGGAATACATCGGTACAACCTCATAGTCTTCCAAGTCCTCATGGAATGTGACATACGTCGGCAAGAGAGTGGGTGAATGAATTTCAATACTCTCCTTTTCCTTATAAGTTGTCTTCGTCACGGTAAAGGTAAACATCCCGCCAATCCGCTTATATAACCCCTGTTGATTCGAAAGGAAATTACCTAGACTATAAATAACGAGCGTTTCGTTTCCATCTTTTCCTTCTACCCATGCAGCCGGCTGTAAAACATGTGGATGATGGCCGATGACTGCATGGACACCATGGTCAGCTGCAAATTGAACGAGCTCCTTCTGTTCTTCATTTGGCATCCGCTCATATTCATTTCCAAAATGCAGGTTTAAAACGATAATATCTGCTTCAGCTTCCGCCTCGGCGATATCTTCTGCCATCTGCTCTTGATCGATGAGATTGACCAGATAAGGCTTATCCTCTGGTACTGGAATTCCATTTGTCCCGTACGTATAATTGAGGAATGCAACAGAGATCCCCTCATCCGTTTCGATTACACGCACCTTTTTTCGATCCGCTTCATCCTTATAGGCACCAACATACATCATATCAAGATTTTCCCAATGGTTAATTGCTTGCTGAATCGCTTTTTCCCCGCGGTCTAGTGTATGATTATTTGCCAGCATGACGACATCGACCCCGGCGTCCTTCAACGCATTACCAATCTCTTTCGGGCTATTAAATGCCGGATAGGTGGATAACCCAAGTTCTACCCCGCCGATCATCGACTCTTGGTTTGCCGTCGTAATCGTCGCCTCACTTAAATAAGCTTCCACCTTTTCAAGCATCGGGGAAAAATTAAATGTGCTCCCTGTCCAAGCATCGACATAGACTGGTTCATGTAATAATACATCTCCAATAGAAGAAATCGTAATCTCTTCCACAATCACACCTGGGATTGGCTCTTTGAATATCAACTCGCTTTCCATTCCGGTTACCGTTTTCCCCGTACCTGTAACTTTTATCGTCATATTACATGCGCTAAGCAAACTAACCAGACATAGAATGAGTCCAACGATCATACAATCTTTTATTCTCAAACTTCTTTTCTCCATTCATTTTTTATCACGCATTAACGGTCTGTAATACCCCACCTCTAAAGAACAAGAGGGAAGCCCCACATGTGAAGGTGGGGATATACAGTCCGTAAATCCCTGATTCGGTTCAACTAACATTCAGTGAGGAAGGTAAGGATACCCCTACTGAATGAAGTTTCACTTTATTAAGCATATGACTGAACAACTATTATTTTACTGCTTATAGGCTATTTGCTCAATAGAAGGGAGGAAAATAAAATATCAATAAATTTTAGCTTCATAATGATAAACTGGATGGAATTGGATATAGTATAATAAGAGGAGACATTTCGGTTTATGATGTGCGGATTATTAACAAAGGGATTATCTAATGGGGGAATCGTGGTGAAACGATATTTATCTGGAATTTTAATTGTAGCAAGTGTTCTCATCATTATTATTGGCAATATGTTGGACCGATACTGGAGTGGCATTGCAGCATGGGGAGTTGCCATCATCTTACTTATTTTCGCCGCCTATTTTACAAAACACATCCCGAATGATAAAAAGAAAAAGCCGAAAGAGCAGTGAAGGGATGCTGGATGAAGTAGTTTTAATCCTGTTAAAAATTCATCCTTGAAAATAGGGTGGTTTTTTTATGCCCGGAAGATAGAAAACGGTGGAGTTGGAGTAGGGAGTTAGAGGAGCCCCGAGTTCACAGAGGATCTGCTCAGGTTCATAGATAAAAAACTCTGAGTTCACGGGAGAATAGTTCATGTTAATAATGAAAATGCTCTAATTCACAATTGGGTATGCAGTCTCTAAAACTCCAGTAAATTCTGAAGCTAACAAAAGAATCGAAGTTCCAAATAAATCTCTGAAGTTCACGAGGAAATTCCAGAATTTCACAATATACTGGATTACTTGCTCTAACCCCAGTGTCCCTGCTCTTAAACTGGGACAGTTACTCTGACCCCAATGTTCCTGCTCTTAAACTGGGACAGTTGCTCTGACCCCAGTGTCCCTGCTCTTAAACTGGGACAGTTGCTCTGACCCCAGTGTCCCTGCTCTTAAACTGGGACAGTTGCTCTGACCCCAGTGTCCCTGCTCTTAAACTGGGACAGTTGCTCTGACCCCAGTGTCCCCACTCTTAAACTGGGACAGTTACTCTGACCCCAATGTCCCTGCTCTTAAACTGGGACAGTTGCTCTGACCCCAATGTCCCTGTTCAAAAAGAGACAGGGTGAGGTATTTCTTCATCCTGTCTCTTGAATCTAACTGCCCATGAATTAATATGTTCGGGTTGTGTCGGGAGTTTTATTTATTTTTTCGCTGCTTTTTCTCTTTCGGATTTATTTAAGATTTTTTTCCGGAGGCGGATGGATTCTGGGGTAACTTCGCAATATTCGTCATCATTCAAGTATTGCAATGCTTCCTCCAATGACATCTTTCTCGTTTTTCGGATATTTGCTGTTTGATCTTTTGTTGATGCGCGCATATTCGTCAAATGCTTTTCTTTTGTAATATTTACGGTCAAATCATTATCCCGGTTATGCTCGCCGATAATCATACCAGCATATACTTCCTGTCCTGGTTCAGCGAAAATAGTACCACGGTCTTCCAAATGTAAAATACTATAAGTGGAAACTTTACCATTTTCCAGTGCAACTAGTACACCTTCGCGTCTTCCACCAACATTACCTTTAATAACTGGTTCAAAGGCTTCGAATGTATGATTCAAAATTCCATAACCACTCGTCTGGGACATGAATTCAGTCGTATACCCAAGCAGACCCCTTGATGGCACTTTAAATTCAATACGAACTTGGCCATCTCCATAGTTCACCATATCGAGCATTTCCCCTTTACGCTCTCCTAGGGACTCCATCACCGTTCCTGTATATGCTTCTGGAACATCAATTTGCACACGTTCCACCGGCTCGCAATCTACACCATCTATTTCTTTAATAATTACTTCTGGTTTCGAAAGCTGGAGTTCAAAGCCTTCTCTTCGCATGTTCTCAATCAGGATCGACAAGTGCAGTTCACCGCGTCCAGAAACTATCCAAGCGTCCGGCGTATCAGTCGGATCAACACGCAGACTTACATCTGTTTCAAGTTCCTTCATGAGCCGTTCTTCAATTTTTCTAGCGGTAATATATTTTCCTTCTTTACCGGCAAACGGGCTATTATTCACAAGAAACGTCATTTGCAGTGTCGGTTCATCGATTCGTAACCATGGCAGGGCCTCCGGATGATCTTTCGGGCAGACCGTTTCCCCGATATTAATATCTTCTAATCCAGAAACAGCTACAATCTCACCGGCACTTGCTTCTTCAATTTCAATCCGTTTTAAACCGAGAAAACCGAACAGCTTGGAAATCCGATATGACTTGTTCGTTCCGTCCTGTTTCATTAGAACGACTTGCTGACCGACATGGATTTTCCCTCTAGCAACCCGACCGACACCAATTCTTCCGACATAATCATTGTAATCAAGCAATGTCACTTGGAATTGTAATGGCTCATCGGAGTTATCAATAGGGGCAGGGATATGTTTCATAATCGTCTCGAAAATTGGATCCATCGTTTCCTCTTGTTGATCCGGTTCAAGACCTGACGTACCATTTAAAGCTGATGCATAGACGACAGGGAATTCCAATTGCTCATCATCCGCTCCTAGCTCAATAAACAAGTCAAGCACTTCATCGATTACTTCTTCCGGTCGTGCGTTAGGTCTGTCGACTTTGTTCACGACGACCATTGGCCGCAGTTTTTGTTCGAGTGCTTTTTTGAGCACGAAACGGGTCTGAGGCATCGTTCCCTCGTAAGCATCAACGACAAGTGCTACCCCGTCCACCATTTTCATAATCCGCTCGACTTCTCCACCGAAGTCCGCGTGACCTGGTGTATCGAGAATATTTATCGTTGTATCCTCATATTTAACAGCAGTATTCTTCGCTAATATTGTAATTCCACGTTCACGTTCAATATCACCTGAGTCCATTGCACGATCATCGACCTGCTCATTTTCCCGGAATGTTCCAGAGTATTTTAACAGTTGATCGACAAGCGTTGTCTTCCCGTGATCAACGTGGGCAATAATTGCAATATTACGTATATCTTTTCTTTGCATAACGTCCGCTCCTCTTTTTTAAGGGATGAATCAAGCCCTTATTATAACATATTATCGAGTTCGAGTATATTTATCGGAATTATAACGCTTTTTGCAAAGGGTTAGTGACCTAAAAAGTAAAAACAACTCCTGGAAAGGGATTCGAGTCTGTCCCTCTAAATCTCTAGGAGTCGTCTTGCCAGGAAACTGATAAGCTCGATCTATATCTTTCGGCAACAGAAAAAGGCTTCGTAAGGAACTGTTCTCCCTTATCTCTACCCTTTTATAACAAAATAATACAATATTGGTCAAAAAACCCCGAGGATATCCCCGAAGTTTTGCATTTTTCTTAGCCCTGTTTCTCTCTTTTATTACTCACTACTGGCAACGTAATGATAAATCTCGCTCCTTCTAAATCCGGCGAGCGGTCGACACTGATCTTGCCGTCCGATTGTTCAATAATTGCCCGGGCAATAGCAAGGCCAAGTCCGCTTTCGCCACTTTTCCCTTTAATGAAACGGTGAAAAATATGTGGAATTAAGTCTTCTGCAACACCGTCTCCGTCATCTTCTACTGTAATCATGAGTTGCTTATGCTCGGTATATGCATGGATACGTATCCGGCTCTTCGCATGGCGGATTGCATTGACGACAATATTGGAAAGGGCGCGCAGCATTTTCTCCTCATCTGCATAAATCTGAATATCCTCTTTAACTTGTTTGTCCACTCTGATATTATTTTCCGTTAACATTGGGAAGAGCCGATCAATGACTGCATCAATTAAAACATCCCCAGACAGCATGATGGGCTCGTACGTTTTCTCTGTATCAAGCTTGGCGAGCAGAATCATTTCATTAATAATGACTTTCAGCCGCTTCACTTCCTCAACCATCAGCTCTAGTCCCTTATCTTTTTCTTCTCCTTCAAACACACCGTCTTTAATCCCTTCCGCATAGCCTTGAATTGTCATGAGCGGTGTTTTCAATTCATGACTCGCATTCTGGAAAAATACTTGCTGGGAACTCATATAACGTTGTAGTTCATTCGCCATTTCAAACACACTTTGTTCCACTTCTTTAATTTCCCCTGTTGCCTTAATCCGCTCGACATCATCGAACTGACGCTTCTCAATCTTCTTCAATTGCCGCTGGAGAAGTGTTAGTGGTGTTACAAGTGTATTTGTTAAATAATAACTTAGCCAAATTGCGAGCAAAGCACCAATAAGAAAGATGAGAAATAACCTCTTGATGAAGTTTCGCTGAATCTCATGTAGGTCAGTCATCGGTGTCAATAAAATTAATTCGAGGCCGAGAGCGTCCGGGTTAAAAAGGATGCGGGATGTGACAAAACGGTCATTGCCAAGTTGCCACATCGTCTCTTTCGTGTTGGCAAAGTTATTTTCCTGGAAAAATCCAGCAACGACCGAATTGGGCATCGTGGAGAACAATACGGTATCCATATTCCGGTCATAAAGGAACAATTGAAGCTCCTGGTCATTTAAAAATTGATTAAATTCATGGATATCCTTTGTCGTTCCGTACTGCTCGGTTAAAAAATTTGCAAGCAGTTCACCGGTTTCCTCCAGCTGTCTCTGCTCATCCTGCACAAGAATATCTAATATTAAAGAGTAAATGAGATAGCCGGTCACCGTTAAGACGACGATAAGCAGCCCAGTAAATGCTAGGGTTAATTGTGAGCGTAGTTTCATCGCTTATTCCTCATCTTTTCGCAATCGATATCCATAGCCCCATACGGTTTCAAGTGGGATATCCGGTATTTTTTTACGGATCCGTTTCACAAGATCATCCACCGCCCGGTCACTTCCGAAATAATCATTGCCCCAAATGTTTAGGAGTAATTCTTCCCTTGAAAAAGCCCGGTTCGGATTTTGCGCGAATAAGAGCAGCATATCGTACTCTTTTGTCGTTACCTCAAATTCGTCACCAGCCCAGAATATCCTCCGTTCATCAAGGTAAATCAGTAACTCCCCTACCTTCATCCGCTCAAGAGGCTGTTGCTCCATTTGCCTGCCGAGGCTCGTTCGTTTAAATAGCCGCTTTACACGGGCAACAAGCTCCCTAGGACTAAAAGGCTTTGTAAGATAATCATCCCCACCAAGCTCAAGACCAAGAATCTTATCGATTTCATCATCTTTTGCAGAGATGATGATGATTGGTACTTCACTTTCCATGCGGATTCGCTTACAGAATTCATAGCCATCCATCCCTGGAAGCATAATATCAAGAATCCACATATCAGGCGGATTCGTTTGCCACACTTCCCAGCCCTCTTCCCCAGTTGACATGATGATGACATCATAGCCTTCTTTCTTGAGGTAGGCACGCACAATACTTTGGATATTTTTATCATCTTCTACTACACCAATTGTGTAACTCATTTCTTGTCACCTTTTCATTGTTTTACTTATCTTCATTTTCACATAGAATGTATTAAAATTATACTAAAAAGCTGTCAAAAATCATCTTCCACATTTTTTCCACAATTACGCCTAAGCTTTCCCTTTTCTAATGGGTATAATAAGAAATGTAAGGAAGTGGTTGACACCATCTACTCCTTAGAACTTCCCCTTTTATTTGATATATTTGGAAGCCGCAATCACATCCCTATTGCGGTCTTCCTATGTAGAGTTGCTGAGGTCAAGATTTCTTTTCAGCAGCTCTCTCTTTTCTTTTACTTATATTCATAATAATTGATAGAATACTTAATAGAAAGGGTGATTTTGATGAATTTTGAAGACAAAAGACCAAATCATTCACAGGAGAGCGGCGAATATAAGCAGCCTTCAAACGAATCTCCGGACACAGAAAATGTTCTAGAAGAGCAAGAATATGAAGATGTAAGTGACAATGAGCAAACTTCTACCCCGGCGCAAGCTCCATTAGATGGGAAGAACGGGAAAAAGAATAAAAAATGGAGCGGCTGGAGCGCACTTGCCGGCGGACTAATCGGTGGGGCAGTTGCAGCAGTGATTGTCGCAATGTTGTTTGTAAACAATATTATCCCACTGGACGGTAACACACAAACGAGCCCGGTGACGGAAAATCAAAGCAGTGAAGCGGCAGCAATCATCGATACTTTTTCCTCTGAAGACGCGGATAGCTCAACAAACATCCAGGAAGTATCCGATGCAGTAGTTGGAGTCGTTAATTTGCAACAACGAAGCATTTGGGATGGCGATGAAGAAGCTGGAACCGGATCTGGAATTATTTATAAAAAAGAAGATGGAAAAGCATATATCGTAACGAACCAACATGTTGTTGACGGTGCAGAAAATGTGGAAATTGTACTTGGTGATGAGGAACGGATTCCAGCGACTGTGCTTGGCGAGGATGCATTGATGGATCTTGCTGTACTTGAGGTCGACGGCGAATTAATCGATACTGTTGCGACATTCGGTACGTCGGAAAACCTTGCCGTTGGTGAAACCGTGCTTGCAATCGGCAACCCGCTCGGATTAGATTTTGCCAATACGGTAACGAAAGGAATTATTAGCGGTCTAAATCGTTCGGTTCCAGTTGATACGAATGGTGACGGACAACCGGACTGGGTAACAGAAGTGTTACAGACAGATGCTGCCATCAACCCAGGTAATAGTGGTGGGGCTCTAGTTAATACAAACGGTGAAGTGGTTGGGATCAATTCGATGAAAATTGCTCAAAGTGCCGTTGAGGGAATTGGTTTTGCCATACCAGCTGATACTGCTTTACCGATTATGGAACAACTGGAAACGGAAGGAACAGTCACAAGACCACTGATCGGGATCAGTACAGCTGCTTTATACCAAGTACCACCGGAATATCGCGGGAACATTGATCTTCCCGATGATGTAGAAGGTGGCATGGTGATTGCTAGTGTCGAACCCCGTTCCCCAGCTGATAAAGCCGGTTTACAGCAGTTCGATGTAATTACGAAGATCAACGACGAACCAGTAACTTCAATTCTTGAACTGCGGAAGTATTTATACTCTGATACAGCAGTAGGTGAAGAGATAAAAATCGAATTTATCCGCGATGGCAAAGTAGAGACGACAGAGCTTGTGCTACAAGAGCTCGATGAAAATGCTGCATAATTAATTAAGACATAAGACCGCCTCGGTTTCGAGTGCGGTCTCTTTTTGTGATGTTTGTGTTACGATGTTGGGGACGTGTTGATAGCGAAAACTGTGAACTTAAACAGTCCTCGTAACATTTCAGTATCTCACTCCGACTTCTGATTCCTGAAATGATCTAACGCTTGCTCATCATACTTACCGTCCTCACCTGCTGATATATAACCTTCTATACCCTCAGGTCCCGCATTGTTTTCATCACTATTCGGATACATTTCGTTATAACTATCCTGATCGTCATATAAATCAGAAGGCCCGTCTGAGGAACCGTACCTGCTTACCTCCTGCCAAGCATCCTCTCTATCATAAGCAGTATTATCCACATCCCTTGCTTCCTCGGAACGGATGTTACTCGACATCACTTCTTCCTCAACCGGCCGCTCCCGTGAGAAAGTCTGTTCACTCGCATGCTCCATGCACTTGTCCGCAGTCGGAACAGCCTCCAACCGCTCATACGGAATATCTTGGCCACAAACGGCGCAAATTCCGTATGTACCCTCTTCCATCTCATGAAACGCTTTATTTATATCTTCCAGTTCTTTTTCCGCATGTTCATTCAAGGCAAGGTCTTTACTGCGCTCAAATAATTCCGTTCCCTGATCGCCTGGATGATTATCATAATTAGACAGTTCCCCGCTTATCTCCTGGGAAAATTCATATTTCAAACCAAGCTGGTCTTTCAATTGATCGATTAATTCATGTTCTCGCTCATGTAAGATGTCAAACATTTGTGAAAGTTGTTTGTCGGTTAGCATATGCATAGCTCCCATCTTTCTCATTTTTTACGGAAAATTCCTATCCTTTTAGTAAATTTCATAAAAATTGATGCTTTTTTTGCTATAATGAGCTACATATACTATATGTAAAATGAACAGAATGATTCGGGTTAACTACTGCCCAAATGATGGAAAGGGGAAGAACGAATGACACAAAATACACTCAAAAATATTGGTTTTATCGGAACAGGAGTTATGGGAAAAAGTATGGCTTCTCATGTCTTAAAAGCTGGCTACAATGTAACCGTCTACACACGGACCAAGCATAAGGCTGAAGAACTGCTTGCTGAGGGAGCGACTTGGGTGGATACCGTGAAAGAACTAGCAGCAACTGTTGATCTAGTTATCACGATGGTTGGTTACCCAAGTGACGTCGAGGAGATTTATTTTGGAGAGGAAGGTATTTTACAAAATGCGCGTGAACATACATACGTCGTTGATATGACAACATCAAAGCCATCTCTAGCAGTAAAAATTTATGAAGAAGCAAAGAAGCGGAACATCCATGCGCTTGATGCACCTGTTTCCGGTGGTGACATTGGGGCGAGAAACGCGAAGTTAGCGATTATGGTCGGAGGAGACCAAGCTGCATTTAACAACATGCTGCCGATTTTTCAGATGATGGGTGAAAATATTATCCACCAAGGGGAAGCTGGAGCAGGGCAGCACACGAAACTTGCCAATCAAATTACAATTGCAACGAATATGATCGGTGTAGCTGAAGCACTTGTTTATTCGAAAAAAGCCGGTCTCAATCCAGAGCGAGTTCTGGACAGCATCAGTACCGGAGCGGCAGCAAGCTTCTCCCTATCACAACTTGGTCCGCGTATGTTAAAAGGCGATTTCGCACCAGGTTTTTACGTAAAGCACTTCATTAAGGATATGACGATTGCACTTGAGGCTGCTGAAGAAATGGGATTGTCTACACCAGGACTTAAACTCTCCCTCGAACTGTACAAAGAACTAGCGGAAAAAGGGGAAGAAGACAGCGGCACACAAGCATTGATAAAGCTATTTGAATAACAATCACGAGCGGGTGGATTAGCCAGTTGCTGTTTCACCCGCTCCTTTGCATGTCTTTCAATTATCCAGTTTTTCGCTCTCCTCTTGAACAACGAATGCTAAATCATCATTGCCGAACAGCTGAAGGACTTGGAGAACCGTTACAGTTGGAATCTCATCTGCTTCATTTTTGGGGACGGTTTCCTCTACCACTTCATCCAAGATTGCGTTATTCAGCTGATTTGGATAGGCCTTATTATATAATTCCTGGGCATCCAGATTATTATTCACACACCACTGCGCGAAAATAAGAATCATCATCCGTTCGTCGTTCTGATAATTTTCAATGACACGTTTTTCCATTTCTTTTGCATTCATGTCTTTCGCATCCATAATATTCATTCACCTGCTTATCAATATTAACAAAGGCGCTAAAGCCGGACGTGGCTAACCCTTGATACCTAAGTTCTCACGGTATTTTTATTTTATCATGCATTAACGGCCTGTAATACCCCCACTGAATGAAGTTTCACTTTATAGTTTCTTATATTAAAAAAAGCTTACCTCCACTGGAAGTAAGCTTTTGTATTTGAATTATAAACGAACTACGTTAGCCGCTTGTGGACCACGGTCGCCTTCAACGATTTCGAACTCAACTTCTTGACCTTCTTCTAAAGTCTTGAAGCCTTCAGCTTGGATAGCTGAGAAGTGTACGAATACGTCATCGCCATCTTCACGCTCGATGAAACCGAAACCTTTTTCTGCATTAAACCATTTTACTTTACCAGTCATTTAAATGACCTCCTTTTCAATTTCGTGCAAAGTAATTGAATCTGTAATACTTTTACACCACTTGAAAAAGAGATCGTAAAGTATTTTTATTCCAATTCCCATTTGCACCTTCTACTTTACATGGTCGCTCGGAAAAAAGCAAGTATTTTTTATTACTCTCCCTTAAGAATCCGTTAACATTTCAGATTTTTTGCATTTATTACGCCAGATTTATTACCATTTTTTTGGAAAACCGTTTAATTAAATAGCGTTAACCATAGTGTACTTATTGCAAAGGAATTAATACGTGATAAAAATAAGAACTCCCTTATATCAGGAAGTTCTTATTTTTTATTAAGCATGCTGTTTTTCTTCTTCAAGTGCACGCAGGCGTTCTGCGACTTCTTCTTCAGACAGGTTATGCTCTTTCACGTAAAGGTTGCGCGGAGTGACACGGCACTCATGGGAGCAGCCGCGCAGATACTTGTGCTCATTCTCTTCAGAGCAGAGCATTTGTCTATTACATTCCGGGTTAGCACAATTGACATAGCGTTCGCACGGCTGCCCATCAAAGAAGTCTTTTCCGACAATGACATGTTCTTTTTGGTTGACTGGAACAGAAATTCGTTCATCAAATACATACATTCTTCCGTCCCAAAGGTCACCCTGCACTTCCGGGTCCTTCCCATATACAGCGATTCCGCCATGAAGCTGAGCAACATCCTCAAAGCCCTCACGAACGAGCCAACCTGAGAATTTCTCACAACGGATTCCACCAGTACAATACGTCAATATTTTCTTCCCTTCGAACATGTCGCGGTTCTCACGGACCCACTCAGGCAGTTCGCGGAAAGTTTCGATATCCGGACGAATAGCGCCGCGGAAATGACCGAGATCATATTCATAATCGTTACGAGCGTCAAGAATGACCACGTCATCACGTTCCATAGCCGCACGGAACTCTTTCGGCTCCAAATATTCGCCAGTAAGCTCATGCGGATCAATATCATCCTCAAGACGCAATGTCACCAGTTCTTTACGTGGGCGGACATGCATTTTCTTAAACGCGTGACCTTCATGCTCATCAATTTTGAACATCATGTCTTGAAAACGTTCATCTGCATGCATCATATCCATATATTTTTGAGTTTGTTCAACTGTTCCGGATACTGTACCGTTGATTCCTTCTTCGGCAACTAAAATCCGGCCTTTCAATCCTACTTCTTTACAGAACTTCAAATGTTCTGCTGCGAAGGTTTCGGGGTCTTCAATGTATACATATTTGTAGTACAGCAAGACCTGATATTTTGATTTCTCCATTGTGTGTTACCACCTATCATTTATATTTGCAAGATACAAATGTTTGGTGTTTGTGTTATTTATCATCTTGCATAAGAACTAGTATAACAAAAATAAGGAAAAATAAAAAGTGGGTTAGCACTGCTATTTCGTGCCAACCCACCATCTTATAACGCAAGCTGCTCTTCAACTTGTTCTCGTAATGCCCGCTTTAAAAATTTTCCAACTGAAGTCTTTGGTATTTCATCCATAAACAATACTTCATCCGGTAACCACCACTTGGCAAATTGTGGCTCTAAATATTCGAGCATCTCCTCTTTCGAAAGCTGTACACCATCGTTTAATACAACACACGCGACAGGGCGCTCCTGCCATTTTGGATCAGGGATGGCAACAACTGCTGCTTCGAATACATCGGGATGTGCCATAAGCGCATTTTCCAAATCAACCGATGAAATCCATTCGCCACCACTTTTAATCAAGTCCTTCGTTCGGTCAACAATCTTCACGTAGCCTTCTTCATCAATTGTTACGACGTCTCCAGTGTGGAGCCAACCATCAACAAAAGAACTTTCACTTCTGTCATCCTTATAGTAAGAGTCAGCAATCCACGGCCCACGAATGAGTAGCTCGCCCATATCCTGCCCATCCGCCTTCACCTCGCCATTATCATTAACAATTTTTACTTCAACACCTGGAACAACCCTTCCTTGAGTCGCCCGCAATTTTAATTTTTCTTCATAAGAAAGATTTGCCTGGTAGCTCTTTAATTTAGCAACCGTGACAACCGGGGTCGTTTCTGTCATACCATACGCATGAATAAAAGGAATACCGTGTGTTTCTTCAAATGCTCGAATCATTCCTTCCGGTGCAGCGGAACCACCACATAACACGGCACGTAAACTGTTTAAATTATAATTTCCTTGTTCCAATTCTTTTAAAAGTCCTAACCAAATCGTCGGCACTCCTGCTGTAATCGTTACCTTGTTATCTTCAATCAATTCAGCTAGTATTTGGGGCGTCGGCATTGGGCCAGGGAGAACTTGTGATGCCCCGAGCCAAGTCGCTGCAAAGGGGATTCCCCAAGCATTGACGTGAAACATCGGAACAACTGGCATCGCAATATCCTGCTCGGACAGTCCAGCCGTATCTGCCAGGGACAGAGCCATGCTATGAAGGTAAAGTCCCCGGTGCGAATAGATGACCCCTTTCGGTTTGCCGATTGTAGCGGACGTATAACATAATCCGGCCGGATCATTTTCTAAAATATCATCGCGGAACGGGAATGTCTCATCACCACCCGCAAGCAATTCCTCATAGGAATAAATTGGGTCTAAAGCAGATTCTGGGAGTGTATCGTCATCGGTCATGACGATAAATGCTTCTACTGTATGAATGTCATCTTTAATTTGCTCTATTAATGGAAGGAGATCAACATCAATCAGCAATACTTTATCTTCGGCATGATTAATAATGTGGATTAAATGTTCTTTCGATAGACGCAAATTGATGGTATGCAAAACAGCACCAATACTCGGAATCGCAAAATATGCCTCCAAATGACGGTGATGATTCCATGCAATCGTACCCACCTTGTCCCCTCTCGCAACACCTAATCTGTCTAATATACTGGCTAGTGACCGTGTGCGAGAGACAAATTCTCCATATGTGAATGTCCATATCTCTTTCTGGGTTCGAGAGATGATTTCCTTCTTCGGAAAATATTTTTCAGTGTGCTGAAGCATTGCTGGTAAAGTTAATTGTGTATCCATCATGTTTTTCATTTCCCCCTTTTTTAATACAACCTAAATGAATGCGCTTACAGACCTTATTCTAAGTATTCATTACAATTTGTCAAGTTGGAAATGTTCTTTAAAATATCTTAAGCTGTTTTTGACAGTTGTTATGGTACTTGCTATCCTTCTTGTAAGGAGGCTGATGTTCATGAGTGTCTATGAATACCATGCAAAAACAATTCGCGGCGAGGATAAGTCCCTCAGAGACTATGAAGGAAAAGTGCTACTTATTGTAAATACAGCAAGTGAGTGTGGATTCACGCCACAACTTCAAGGTTTACAGAGGCTGTATGATGAGATTGGCAATGATAATTTTGAAATCTTAGGTTTCCCTTGCAACCAATTCGGTGGTCAGGACCCTGGATCAGACGACGAGATTGCTGAATTCTGCTCCGCTAATTATGGTGTTTCTTTCCCCATGTTCAGTAAGATTGATGTAAAAGGTGAAAACGCTCATCCATTATTCAAGCATTTAACAAGTGAGCAAAAGGGAATCTTAACAGAAGATATAAAATGGAACTTCACAAAATTCCTCGTTAATAAGAATGGTGAAGTAGTAGATCGTTTCGCCCCTCAGAAAGAACCGGCAAAATTGAAAAAGGAAATCGAGGAATTAATTGATGCTTAATTTTTGCATCGTGTAAATAGCCTGTTTTACAAAAGTGCTCCGATTACATTCTGAGCACTTTTGTATCTCTGAAGGGACTGTATTTTATATGAACATTCATCTCAATAGAAAATATGCACCAACAAGAATGAGGATGAGGATAAGAATTCCAGTACCCTTCCAGCCTAAACCACCGACAAAATCAGCAAGATTGCCCCCCCTGTATACTGCTGGATGATTTTTTTAATTCCTCTTGTCTCAGCTTTTCTCTTCTCATTTCAGGGGTTTCTTTATCCTTGTTCATATTAAATTCACCCTCCCTATCCACTTATACGTTAGCCTTACCACTTAAGTTTCAAAATCCAATAACTCCAACAAAAAACACACCCTATTTCTATCTAAGATGTGTTCTTCGCTTTAATTAATTTAAATTACTATTCCGTTTCAAACGAACTTTCAAGTCCCGCATCCCGTTCATGACGTTGAATTGCCAACTCAATCAACCGGTCGATAAGCTCGCTGTACGGAATGCCGGAGAGCTCCCATAATTTAGGATACATACTGATTTTAGTAAACCCTGGAATCGTGTTGATTTCATTAATAATAATTTCATTTGCTTCCGTTAAAAATACGTCAACCCGCGCCATTCCTTCACAATCCAATGCTTGGAAAGCCTTAACTGATACATCCTGGATTCCTTTCACTTGGTTGTCATCTAATTTTGCCGGGATTTCCAATGTTGCTCCACTTTCATCGATATACTTCGCTTCATAGGAATAGAAGTCATTGGTCGCAACAATTTCGCCTGGAATGGAAGCTTCTGGATACTCATTTCCCAAGATAGAGCATTCGATTTCTCTGCCTTGGATTGCCTCCTCAATTAAAATCTTGTGATCATATTTAAAAGCCTCAGCTACAGCCTCTTCAAACTCTTCCGCCGACTCGACTTTACTAACACCTACCGAAGAGCCCTGGTTTGCTGGTTTAATAAATAATGGCAGGCCAAGATTTTTTTCTATTTCTGCAAAAGAGATATTTCCTTTCGTTGCACGGGTGAACGTGTAAGACCCAGCAACTTTGAGACCTGCATCCTTTAGAAGGCGTTTTGCAACATCCTTATCCATACTGATTGCTGAGCCTAATACGTTCGAACCGACAAAGGGAATATTTGCAACACGCAGCATTCCTTGAATACTTCCATCTTCCCCGAGCGTTCCGTGCAGGATTGGAAAAATAACATCGAGCTGATCAAGGGCTGCCGAGCCATTAGCCTTCATTAACTTTTTATCCGCTTCACCCGGTACGAAGGCAACCCCTTCATTTGATTTATTCAAGGCAATCAACTTCGGATCGTTGGCATTTAACAGAAACTGTGACGAATCATGCAAATGCCATCTTCCCTCTTTATCGATTCCGATTAATGTAACATCATATTTATCTTTATCCATTGCTTCTAATACATTTTTTGCCGATTGCAACGAAACTTCATGTTCCGCTGATTTCCCGCCAAAAATCAAGCCAACTCTTTTTTTCATGCTCTAATCCTCCAAAATGATTTCATTAGCTATATTTATTCTATAGCCCAGCTATACGTGCATGCATCTTTTAACACAATTATACTTTTATATTTTATCATTAGGTGACCTAAGTGACAAAGGGGAATAAAGTGAAACTTCATTCAGTGGGGAATCTTTTCCTCCCCACTGAATGTTAGTTGAACAGAATCACGCATTTACGGACTTGTATACCCCCACCTTCACATGATAGGCTTCCCTCATGTTTAGAGGTGGGAATATTACAGACCGTTAATGCGTGATAAAAAAATAACCACCTAGTATCAATTAGTGTGGTTAACTCCATATTAATATCTAATACAGTATTTAATCATTCGGACTAGACGGTTAATTACCATCTATATTCTTAATTACCTTGGTTCAATGTGCTTTTCTATCCAATCCGCAGTATCCTCAATTTCCGGCTTTTTAACCACTAAATAAACAGTATAATCTTCAGCTTCTTTTTGACTAGCTTTAAATTGGTATCCATTTACCCATAAAAACTGTTTCATGCATGCGAAACTCGTTCTTTTATTACCATTATGGAAAGCATGGTTTTGCGAAATACTAGCATACAAAGCCGCAGCCTTTAACCATATTGTAGGGTATGCATCTTTACCAAACACTGTTTGTTTTGGTCTTTCTATTGCACTAAACAGCATATTTGTATCTTTTACGCCTATTTGTTCTTCTGGGGTATAACGTTTTATCACGGCAGCATTTATAAAAATAACTTCCCTGTCAGTTAGATATCGGACCATTATTTATCTGTCTGAAAGGTTTCTCAGTGTATCATCATAGTTTTCAAAAAGGTCTTCTAACCCTTCTAAAAACTCCTGGTCTAAAAAATCCATATTTACAGGTCTTTTTATAGACACACTGCCGTCATTCTCCAATATAAATTTAACATCATCACCTTGCTTTACTTTTAAGTGATTCAATACTTCCTGTGGAATCGTTACCCCAACGCTATTACCAATTTTAGTAATTTTCCTCTCCACTTCACTCACCGCCATTTCTTCTCCTCCCATTCTTCTCGAAAATGGCAAAGTTTAAACCGCAAAAAAAGCTTTACAGTACTTACTGTAATAACATTACATCTAAATTATAACTCAGAAGTGCAAAAAATACAATTTTTTTTTTTAAGATTTGTCAAGTATTTTAAATGGAAGTTTTATTTCGCAAACTCAGCTTTGAATAAATAAACGACATCAAAACACTGCATGAAGGCGAGCTTGTGTTGGCGGATATTGCATACTCTGATGATGAATTTGGAATATCTTCTATTTCAAACTCGTTTTATGAAGACCCCGAAGCGAATATGGAGGAGTTAAAGGAGTATCTCGGGTTGTGAGAGAAGAGACACCATCTTCATCACCTACCCCAATATGGAATGTTTGCTGCTCGTCAACTCCATCTATTTTGGTTGCGAAAATAATCAAACCCGTTTCGTCTACCGGTGACGTTAGATAACCTAGCTGATCATCGACTAATTCCCCTTGCTCATATTTTTCTACCCACATGGATACTTCCTCATAGTCCTCGTTATTGAAGTCAAACAGGAACGATTGGTTTGTTAGCGTAGAGAGTATAGTTTCCTCCCTATCACTTACATCAACTGCTGCAATAATATTAGAAGCGTTGTCATCACAAGCACTCAATGTTCCTACTAACAAAATAAACATCAGAATTCCCAAAAGTTTTTTCATTAGAGAATCACATCCTTCGTTTCCGTTTTCTACTTTACTGCTTGAAAATATTAAAAGTTATCCTCTCCACCAACAATGACAGAGCGGTGAGAGCTCGTATAATTATCATAGCGGTTAGAGATTATCATTGTAAACAAAAAAGGTAAGCCGACCAGGTCAAAACCTGATTGACTCACCTTTAAACAGTCGATGTCACTTTTGATTTACATTCAGCTCCATCGACCAGGAACTGTCCGAACTTCCTGCACCTACATTCGATAAAGAAGACTTGCCGAATGATCTGTATGAGGCTTAGTCGCCCTTATACCCTTGTGGTGAAAGTCAACATCGGCTCAAGGAGAAAAAGAAGGCCGACTAAGAACGGGCCAAGGCCCAACTCACGTCTCCCCCTAAAGGGGCATGTTTCCTTTATCTCATTGCGTCGAAGTCCAATTCGGCCGTTCCTAAACGTTCGATGTCACCTTTGATTTAATAAGCCTTCGCCCAAATAACCATCTCTTTCGCTGGTTTACCACAGCACACACAAGTTTCCGCTAACTTCTCTTGTTCAAAAGGAATACAGCGGGAGGTTGCGGTTGTTTCTTCTTGGATCTTCTCTTCACACGCTTCGTCTCCACACCACATTGCTTTTAGGAAACCGCCTTTTTCCTCAAGCATTTCTCTAAATTCTTCCATCGTTGTAACAGAAGTTGTCTTCTCGTTACGATGTGCGAGTGCCTTGTCGTAAAGGTTTTGCTGGACTTCATCAAGCAATTCCGGTAGACGCTTTTCCAGATCAGCAAGTGCGACAAATTCCTTCTCACCGGTATCACGGCGTACAAGGACAACTTGCTCCTTCTCAATATCTTTCGGTCCTAGTTCAATACGAACTGGGATTCCCTTCATTTCATATTCATTAAATTTCCAGCCTGGCATCTTGTCGCTTGCGTCAATATCGACACGAACAAGACCTTTGAGCTGATCACGCAAGTCATACGCTTTATCTAGTACGCCTTCCTTATGTTGTGCAACCGGAATAATCATCGCCTGTGTCGGAGCAATCTTCGGAGGTACAACTAAGCCGCGGTTGTCCCCGTGAACCATAATCAATGCTCCCATAATTCTTGTGGATAGCCCCCAAGATGTCTGGTGAACGAATTGACTATCCCCGTTCTCATCCAAGTACGTAATATCAAAAGCTTCCGCAAAGCCAGAACCGAAATGATGGCTCGTTCCAGACTGCAATGCTTTCCCGTCATGCATTAACGCTTCAATCGTTAACGTATATTTTGCTCCAGCAAATTTTTCACTATCTGTCTTCTTTCCCTTATATACCGGGATCGCCATATAGTTCTCAACTAAGTCTGCATAAGTATCAAGCATTCTCGCTGTTTCAATTTCCGCATCTTTGTCAGTTGCATGTGCCGTGTGCCCTTCCTGCCAGTGGAATTCGGAAGAACGCAGGAATGGGCGAGTTGTCTTCTCCCAACGCACGACGTTCGCCCACTGGTTATAGAGCTTCGGAAGATCGCGGTACGAATGAATATGCCTTGAATAATATTCACAGAACAACACTTCAGACGTTGGGCGGACAGCGATTCTTTCTTGCAGTTCTTCATCTCCGCCATGAGTCACCCAAGCTACTTCCGGCGCGAATCCTTCCACGTGATCCGCTTCTTTCTGCAGCCAGCTCTCCGGAATAAACAATGGGAACTGCACATTCGTATGGCCCGATTCTTTAATCATGCGATCCAATTCATCTTTAATATTTTCCCAAATCGCATACCCGTATGGGCGGATAATCATCGTCCCTTTAACTAAACCGTAATCGACTAACTCGGCCTGTTTCACAACATCGGTATACCACTGTGCAAAGTCATCTTCCATCGCGGTAATCTTTTCCACAAAGTCTTTATTCTTTTTAGACAAATGAAACACCTCTTTACGTTATTTTAAGTATGTGTTCAAAAAGGAGGATAAAAAGGACCGAGGTCGGCTAAGTTCGCAACGTCCTGTTGCAATGCCGACACTAGCACGTCCTGTGCGTCGAAATTCGAGGCGGCGAAAGCTCCCGGCACCGGAATGTACGTTAGTAGGTACATGAGGAGCGGAAAAGCGAGCCAACGAGTTTCCACAGGAGGTGGTGAGTTCTACGTTGTCCACAGGACGTGGACGATCTTAGTAGAACCTCCCCTTTCGCGAAGTTTCATTTTTACCGGACTTTTTGAACAACCTCTTTTACCAATAAAAAAAGACCCCTATCATATAAAAAGGGACCTTCGTGTGGTGGTACCACCCTTATTTGCATGAAAAGTCATGCACACTTCCTTCGAATAACGGCTCTACACCGCGCACATCTTACAGACTGTCTCTTCGTCTATACGAAGTGCGAACTCAGACGGCAGGTTCTAACTTCTGTCTCCCGGAAATTCGCACCGACCATTTCCTCTCTGAAAAAGACAGCAAATTGTACTATTCCGCATCAACGTTTCCACATATTTTCTCTTTTCTAATATATAGAAAGTAGGGGGTAAAGTCAAGCTATCCCCCCTACTGAACCTTCTCTACTTTAATATCGAACGCATCGCCGTATTTCCGCTGGGCAGCATGATAGGTCGGCCCAACCATTTCGGTATACGTGAACCCATGATTGATTGCTGTTGTTACAAATTTCTTCGCATGCTCCACTGCATCTTCCACGGTTTCGCCCTTCGCAAGGTAAGCTGTAATTGCCGCAGAGTAAGAGCAACCCGCTCCGCTCGTATTAACTGTGTCAATACGCGGCGCTTCAAATAAAGTAAGTGTCTTCCCGTCATATAATACATCGACAGCAGGCCCATCCAGCCGGCCACCTTTCACGAGCACATACTTAGAACCAAGCTCATATAAGTCAATCGCTGCTTGTTTCAATGCTTCCACATTTGTTATCTCTCGCTCACCCAGCAGAAATCGCGCTTCTGGAATGTTCGGTGTAATAATGGTTGCAAGTGGGATAAGCCGCTTTTTCAACGCCTCAATTGCATCATCTTTCAAAAGCTTCGAATCAAGTTTCCCGACCATAACTGGATCAATAACAACCGATTTAATATCCGATTGTTCAATTAACCCTGCGACCACATCAATTACTTCTTTAGAGAATAACATCCCCGTTTTTAAGGCATCCGTCCCAACCTGGCGCATCGCAGTATCAAATTGTGCTTCGATTGCTTCTATCGTCTGCGGATGGACGTTTTTCCCTGTTTCCGGGTGTTTCCCAACGATAGCTGTAACAACACTCATTCCATAAACATCAAGTTCTTGGAATGTTTTCAAATCTGCTTGGATTCCCGCACTCCCGCCTGCTGCAGAACCCGCGATCGTAATAACTCTTGCAGGATATTCCATAAAGCATTACTCCTTTAATTTCAACTATCAATTATTTTAACACACGCTAAAAAATAATGAGAATAAAAAACCAGACAATCATTACGAACTGTAAAATCACTTTTGCGAACGATCCACCCAAAAATCCGATCAACGATCCAATCGAAGCCCGGAATGCCTCATTTACCGTGCGCTTCATCAACATTTCTACGATGAACACAACAAGAAATGGGACATAAATAATTCCAAAGGGCGGTGTAATAAAGGAACCGATAATAACAGCAACGGCAGCCGCGCGTTCCCCTGCTTTACTGCCCCCGAACCGTTTCACAAAGTAACTGTTGGCAATGATATCGGAACTGATTAGCAGAATCGTTATCACAATCATTGCAAGCCAAAATAACGTATTCAGTTCGCCACTGTCAATACCAAAGTGAAAAATTATGAAACCTAACCAGATAAGTAGTACGGATGGAATAATCGGAAATACAATCCCGATGAAGCTACCGATAAATAATAAGACGATGACGATCCAAAGGATAATTTCCATGAAAGGACACTCCCATTCTATCTATTAACTACGGTGTAACTGGCTAGTAACAGCCCGATTGGTTCAACTCAACAAACTTCAGTGGATTAAAAAATGCACATTAAATGAAAGTCCAATTTATCACGCACTAACGGTCTGTAATATCCCCATCTCTAAAAATGGGTTAAGCTCAAGATGTGAAGGTGGGGGATATACAGTCCGTAAATCCCTGATTCTGTTCAACTAACATTCAGCCGGGGGAGATAAGGAAACCCCCACCGAATGAAGTTTCACTTTATCTTTTTTCTTATTTCAATCTTAATGACTCTTAGCTTCTCTGTCCATATTATTTTTATTCTCTTAAAAGTAAATCTCGGGGAAACCTGCGTAAATGAGATGATATGGAAGGATGTTTTTGTATATCCAAATGAGGTATGGATTATTCCGAAATTTGAAGGCTAACCGATTTTTTTCTCATTTTATCATGTTTGAGAGAAAACATGTTTATCGGTACCATTGTAACAACATTAAAATATAGAGTGCTTTTTTACCCGATGTTTTTATTATGAACAAAAGGGAATAGAAGTATCAAAATTCTTAGGAGGTCAATAGCAACGTGAAACGATTAGGGGTTTTAGTTTTAGCGGGCTTATTAGTTTTACTTGCAGCATGTGGTTCTGATAATGGAAATGGTGACGGTGCAGGTAAATTAGAGGCATTAAAAGAAAGCGGTACCGTAACAGTCGGCTTCGCTAACGAAGCACCATATGCTTATGAAGATAATGGTGAATTAAAAGGGGCTGCCGTAGATATTGCACAAGCAGTATTCGAAGAGCTTGGTATTGAAAATATGGATTCACAGTTAGCTGATTTCAGTCAATTGATTCCAGGTGTTCAAGCTGGACAATTTGATGTTGTAACAGCCGGCATGGCAATACAACCTGCACGCTGTGAGAACGCACTATTCGCCGAACCGGAAATGCAATACGGGGAAGGCTTAGTTGTACCAGCAGGAAACCCGAATGATATTCATAGTTACAAAGATATAGCGGATAATCCAGATTTAACTGTCGTGGTCATGGAAGGCGCAACAGAGATTGGTTTCTTACTGGATGAAGGTGTTAGTGAAGATCAAATCACGACTGCTTCAGACATCCCATCTACTTTCTCGGCCGTTCAAGCTGGTAGAGCGGATGCAACAACCGGCACCGAAATGACGGTAAGAATGGCGCTTGAATCGTTTGATTCCGATGATCTTGAGTTTGTAGAGTCATTTGAACAACCCGATATTGAAGGTGTGCCAAGTTACGGCGCTGCTGCCTTCAGTCTAGATAATGAAGAATTACGTGATGCTTACAATGAGGTATTAGCAGAATTAAAAGAAGATGGAACCGTTGCAGAGCTACTTGAAGCGAATGGATTTAATGGTGAAACAAACTTTGTAGCAGATGGAGAAGTGACGACAGAGCAAGTGTGTAATGGTGAAGAGTAAACGTATCCGTTCACTTCAAGAACGAATAATGCAGTAACTTCATAAGGTCCGGTTCCTATCCAGGGCTGGACCTTTATTTTTTCGCGTGAATATGGAAGCGTACAACAATCTATTACAAGATAAATAAGGAGTGATTATCATTAATGCAGTAATCGAGGTTTTTCCTCAAATTGCACGGGGTCTTGGTGTAACTATTACAGTTCTAATTGCTGCGTCCCTATTAGCCTATATAATGGCCTTTGTTGCCGGACTCTCTAAACTATCAAATAACGTATTCATTCGTAAAGCGACCGGGTTTTACGTGGAAATCTTCCGTGGAACCTCACTTATTGTTCAATTGTTTTGGCTTTACTATGCAATTCCGATGCTATTTAATATACCACTCGGTACCAACTGGTGGATCGGGGTCATTGCAATCGGACTGAACTATGGTGCATATCTTTCAGAAGTGGTTCGCTCGTCCATCGTTGCAGTAGATAAGGGACAAACAGAAGCGGCTATTGCCCTTAACATGACAAGTTTCCAACGTATGCGACTTATTATTTTTCCGCAAGCAGTTCGCATGATGCTCCCTGAGTTTGGTAATTATACGATACTCATGTTGAAAAGTACTTCGCTCGTTTCCTTGATTGGTTTACGGGATATCCTCTATTATGGAGATATTATCCGAAGTACGAATGCATCGATTACCCCGCTTGTTTATACATTCGTACTCGTGCTCTACTTCCTCCTTGCTTTACCATTAATTTGGTTGACAAGGAAAGGAGAAGGTATTGCAAAGAAAGGGGTAGCTAGTTCATGAACACAACCTATTGGAGTTGGGATAGATTTTTTGAAGCACTCCCTTTCATTTTAGATGGTTTAGGCTTGACAATTTTCCTAACCATTTCCTGTTTCATATTTGCGCTCGTCTTTGGATTCGTTTGGACATTCTTAAGAAGAATACCGAATCGACCATTTAACTGGATTGTATCGTGGGTCATGGAATTTATCCGTACAACCCCGCCACTTGTACAGTTATTCTTCATTTATTATGCATGGCCGGTCATGCCTGTAGTCGGTACAACATTAAGCCCAGTGCAAAGTGCTATTCTTGGTCTAGGACTTCACTACAGCACCTATATTTCCGAAATCTATCGCTCAGGAATTGAAAGTGTTGAAAAAGGGCAATGGGAAGCAGCTCAGGCACTTAACCTTAGCACCCTCGATAAATGGAGAAAAGTCATTTTACCACAGGCGATTCCGCCAACAGTACCGATGCTTGGAAACTACTTTATTATTTTATTTAAAGAGGTACCACTTGTTTCAACAATTAGTGTCGCTGAAATCTTATTGTTAGCGAACACATACGGAGCGAGGAATTGGGCTTATCTAGAGCCACTTACAATTGTAGGTATTATATTCCTGCTTCTAAGCTATCCTTCCTCCATACTGATTCGGAAGCTGGAAGATAGGATGAACACAAGATTCGATAAAAATGCATTAGCCAAAAGTTCATAGAGGAGAAGTGATGAGAAAATGACTGCACCTATTGTACAATATCGGGATGTTTGTAAATCATTTGGCGATGTTGAAGTATTAAAAGGTATTAATTTAGATATCAATCCAGCGGAAAAAGTTGCAGTAATCGGACCGAGTGGTTCCGGTAAAACAACGATCATCCGCTTATTGATGACACTCGAAGAACCAACCTCAGGAGATATTATCGTTAGCGGGGAAAATTTATGGAAAATGGAAAAGAACGGGGATATGGTACGCGCTAATGAGCACCATTTACGTAAAGTACGTGGTGACATTGGCATGGTTTTCCAGCATTTTAATCTATTTCCGCATATGACAATTCTGGAAAACTGTATGACGGCTCCGATTCATGTAAAGAAAGAAAACAAAGAAGAAGTACGAAAGCGTGCAATTGAAATGCTTGAGCGTGTAGGTCTTGGGGACAAAATTGATAATTACCCAAGCCAGCTCTCTGGTGGTCAAAAGCAGCGTGTCGCGATGGCAAGGGCTGTTGTCATGCGTCCGAAGATTATGCTCTTTGACGAGGTCACTTCAGCCCTTGACCCCGAGCTTGTCGGCGAGGTGCTGGAAGTGATCCGCGACCTTGCCCAGCATGAGGATATGGCGATGGTGCTCGTGACGCATGAGATGGACTTTGCATTAGATATCGCGGATAAAGTACTCTTCCTTGATGAAGGTGTCATTGCAGAGCAAGGATCAGCAAAAGAAGTAATTGAGCATTCACAAAATGAACGATTACAAAGCTTTTTAAGCAGATTCCGCAGCTAACTTGACTGCGAACACAAAACCACCAGATGCCAGCAATAATACGGCATCCGGTGGTTTTTTATCGTTATGTTACTGTTTTTCTTCTCCTATAATCCGGACTTCCCTTTCAAGGGCTACTCCGAATTTCTCATATACTGTCGCTTGCACATGTTCGATCAGCTTAATATACTCGTTTGCTGTTGCATCATCGACATTCACGATGAAACCGGCATGCTTTGTGGAAACCTGTGCGCCGCCAATCTGGACGCCTTGGAGATTGCTGTCCTGAATAAGCTTTCCAGCGAAATAACCGGGCGGACGCTTGAAAACACTCCCGCAAGATGGATATTCGAGGGGTTGCTTCGATTCCCGCTTCTCCGTCAAATCATCCATTACAGCTTTTATCTCCTCATAAGCGCCTTCCTTTAAATCAAAAGTCGCCTCAAGAACGATATAGCCGTTATCCGGAATGTTACTTGTACGATAATTTAGATCCAGTTCGTCCGCTTGCAATGTCTTCAGTTCCCCGTCTTTCGTGCAGACGAGGGCACTTCTAAGGACGTCCTTCACTTCCCCGCCATAAGCACCTGCGTTCATATACAACGCACCACCGACAGAACCAGGGATACCGCAAGCAAATTCAAGTCCAGACAGCCTTTCTTGTAATGCATACCTAGAAGTATCAATAATTCTTGCACCACTTTCCGCAATAACCGCGTCACCTTCTCGTTTAATCGAAGAAAGTTTCTGCAAGTTCATGACGATCCCACGGATGCCACCATCCCGGACAATCAGGTTCGACCCATTGCCAAGTAAGGTGAAATCGACATCTTCTTTATTCGCAAGGCGCACAATCTCCTGCACTTCACCATAGTTCTCCGGCGTCACATAATAATCGGTTTTCCCACCAAGTTTTGTATACAGATGTTCCTTTAATGGCTCATCTTTTAATACATTTTCTTTTGCTGTTATACGAATTAATTTATCATAAATCGAATCCTTCATCGTCAATGCCTCTCATCCTTTTATCACAAATTCCTTTTACGTTAATCACGCATTAACGGTCTGTAATATCCCCTTATCTAAACGTGAGGGAAACCCAAAATGTAAAGGGGGATTAACAGTCCGTAAATACCTGATTCTGTTCAACTACCATTCAGCGGGGGTGGTAAGGATACTCCACTGAATGAAGTTTCACTTTATCAAATTTTACTCGCTTCTATAGTGTAAGATATTGTGATAAATCTTGCCACAAAAATCATTAAATTATTTGATCAATCCGATGAAATTCAGGCCTGCCAGCCGTATACGTTGCAACATATTCAAATCCGGCCTCTTTCAAATTCAGAAGTGCTTCCGGAAATGCAAAAGCCAACGTATCCGGCACGTGGGAGTCGGAACCTAAAGTAATGATTTCCCCGCCACATTCTTTATACAGCTTTAATATATCAAGGCTCGGCATACCGCTATCAAGCCCGTATCTTGTACCGGATGTATTAATCTCAATTCCTTTCCCTGCCGGAATAATTTCCGCAAAGATTTCCCGGATAATTTCATGGAAATTACGCTTACTTTTCTCCGTCGTATAGCGTTTCACCAGGTCCAGGTGCCCGAGAATACTAAATTGCTTATATTCCTTTATACAGTCAATCAGCTCCTGGTAGTAAATCTCATATGCCTCGTCCACTGTCTTCCCTTCGAAAAACGCTCCAGAGTGTAAATCTTTCCTTTCTGTCGCATGCACCGAAGCAATGACGAAATCAAACACTTCTTCTTTCATCATGCTTTCATATTGATGAAGAACATGCGGTTGGAGTCCAATTTCCACTCCTTTTTTAACCCGCATCCTTCCTTCGTATTTCTCCTGAAGCTCTTTAATCTTCCTATCATACTCTTTTAAGTCAAATTCGAAAATCCAATCTTTATCTGGATAATCATAATCGATATGATCGGTGAAACAAATTTCTTGAAGTCCTAAGTCAATAGCTTTTTCAATTGTTTTCTCCATTGGTGTGTCACAATCTGCGGAGAATGTACTATGCATGTGATAATCAAACACGAATCCTCGCTCCTTTATTCTTGTCCTTCTGTTAATCTATTATTTTATCACGTATTAACGGTCTGTAATACCCCACTGAATGAGTTTCACTTTATAATAATTTACGAAAGAATGAATTGACTTTCTTCTTCATAATTATTATAATACTATATAACTTTAATTAGATGAAGTGGTAAAGCATTAAATTGATACAATAAATAATAATGTTTCAGAGGGAAGGAGATTTGCATGCGACAAAATAAGGAGAAATTAAGCAACCAAGCGGTCCAGAGTTATAAAATCAAAAGCCAGCTCATCCGTAAATTAAGAACAAGGTTCGCCACGTACGGTTATGAACAAGTGCATACACCTGCTTTTGAAGACTATGATACGTATGCCTCCATTCAGAAGACAGTGAATAAGGATGAAATGATTAAGGTGATTGACCGCAGCGGGAAAGTGCTCGTTCTCCGCCCTGACGGCACAATACCAATTACTCGATTGACTGCCTTAGACCGAGAGATTAATGGGAGTGAACAGCGGCTATTTTATATTTTCAATGTATACGGGGAACAGAATAGTAATGGAACGAATAAAGAGAGCACACAAGCTGGCGTCGAGTTGTTCGGTAACAAGCGACCAGAAGCGGATGCGGAAGTCATCGCCTTAGCCGTCCATACATTAAAGGAAATCGGTTTTGACAATTTTAAACTGGAAGTCGGGCATGCAGGATTCTTCAAGGAATTGGTGGATCAGGCAAACCTTGCGGAAAATGAATTACAGCAATTGCAGGAATTAATCCAGTCAAAAAACTTGGCGGAAATGGAACCATTTTTAAAGCAGCTCCAGATTCGTGATGAATTACAAGAAGCACTCTACGCGATTCCCCTACTTTATGGAAATCCGCAAGCAGTTCTGGAGGAAACGAAAGCGATTATTAAAAACGAACGCATGCAAGAAGTTTTAAATAATTTAAAAGATGTAATAGAGGTCCTTACCGATTATGACCTGTTAGAGCATTTGACACTAAATCTCGGGTTAATCAATAATATGCATTATTATACCGGCGTTATTTTCCAAGGATTCGTTGAAAACATTGGAAAACCAGTCCTAATGGGCGGGCGTTATGATCAGCTTGCGGAACAATTCGGTAAAGCGATGCCGGCGATCGGGTTTGCCTATAAGGTCGATGTCGTCCTTGAAGCACTTAAGCAGCATCAACTAATCAAAGACGATAACAACCCGCCATTACAAATTTACTATGTTCCAGAAGAAAGACGAAATGCATTTTCGGCGGCAAAACTACTCAGGGAACAAGGCTATGCTGTCATTACAAAGCCATTTGCCAAGAATGCACAACAGGCTGGAATCCTCTTTCAATCAAATGGGAGAGTTATTGTAAATGGAAATGAGCAGCAAGTGGAAACAAATGAGGAATTGCTTAACCTTGCAGAACTAGCAACAGGAGGTGTCTAATATGGAAAAACTCACCATTGCCCTTGCAAAGGGGAGGCCAGCAAAACATACAATCGAAACACTAGAAGCGGCTGACATGCAGTTCATTGATTTCCATGAAAAGAGTCGGAAACTCGTATTCTACAATGTCGACGAGTCAATTAAATTAATCTTTGTAAAAGCGGTCGATGTGCCGACCTATGTGGAAAGAGGTGCAGCTGACATCGGGATTGTCGGTAAAGACAATATCTTAGAATCGCGAGCAGAAGTGTATGAACTGCTTGATCTTGGTATCGGAAAATGTAAATTTTCTGTTGCGGGCTTCCCCAATTATTCGATAGACGCGAACCGGCCACTCACCGTAGCAACGAAATATCCCAATGTTGCCGAGAAGCATTTCAGCCGGAAGGGACAGGAAATTGAAACAGTGAAATTAAATGGTTCCGTTGAGCTGGCTCCGCTTATTGGTCTAGCTGATGTTATTGTCGATATCGTCGAAACCGGCAACACGTTAAAGGAAAATGGACTCACGGTACTGGAAGACATTGATGATATTAGTACCCGCTTAATTGTAAATAAAGCTAGCTTCGCGACAAAAGCGACGGAAGTAAGAAGCTTTATCGATCAACTAAACAATGCATTGGAGAGAACACCATGAAAATAATCACTGCAGAAGAGTTTGCTAAAAAGTGGAACGACCGAACAGAGATTGACACAAATGAAGCGGCTCTCGATGAAACGGTGCTCGAAATTATTCGCACGGTTCGAGAGAAAAAAGATGCTGCTTTATATGCG
Source organism: Oceanobacillus sp. HCA-5259 (assembly GCF_037892815.1). Taxonomy (NCBI): domain Bacteria; kingdom Bacillati; phylum Bacillota; class Bacilli; order Caryophanales; family Bacillaceae; genus Oceanobacillus; species Oceanobacillus sp. HCA-5259. The sequence goes on from NZ_JBBKBV010000012.1 coordinate 60,528, forward strand.
TATACGGAGCAATTTGACGGAGCAACGCTTGATGACCTCCTCGTACCCGAAGAAGAATTTTCCGAGGCTGAAAAAATTGCAGCGCCAGAGCTTGTCACTGCTTTAAAAGAAGCCGCAGAAAATATCCGCAATTACCACTCAGAGCAAAACGAAAAGTCATGGATGATTTCACAGGATAAAGGGATTCTACTCGGTCAGAAAGTAACCCCAATTGAACGTGTTGGTGCTTACATCCCTGGTGGGAAAGCCGCCTACCCATCGACGGTATTAATGACGATTATTCCAGCGCAAATCGCCGGAGTGGAAGAGATTACAATTACGACGCCGCCGGACAAAGACGGAAAAGTGAATCCGTACGTCCTTCTTGCTGCGAAACTCATTGGGGTGGAAAGGATTTATAAAGTTGGCGGTGCCCAGGCTATTGCAGCGCTCGCTTACGGTACAGAAACTATAAAACGAGTCGATAAAATCGTCGGACCAGGAAATGCATATGTCGCCCGGGCGAAAAAATGGGTATACGGCACCGTCGGCATCGACATGATCGCCGGACCAAGTGAAATTTGCGTTATTGCGGATGCAGAAGCGAATCCCCGTTATGTCGCGGCTGACTTGTTATCTCAAGCAGAACACGATGAATCTGCAAGTGCCATTTGTGTTACGACAAGCAAAGAACAGGCAGTGGCTATTCAAAAGCAAGTTGCCGAGCAAACGGAAAAATTAGAACGGAAAGAGATTATCCAAGCATCAATTGAAACGAACGGAAAAATAATCATTGCGAAAGATTTGACTGAAGCGGCAAATGTATCCAATAAAATCGCCCCAGAGCATTTAGAATTGATGGTTGAGCACCCTATAGAACTCTTGCCAAAAATTAAGCATGCCGGAGCAATTTTCTTAGGAAACTATTCCCCCGAACCGCTCGGAGATTATTTCGCCGGACCGAACCATACGTTACCAACAAGTGGAACAGCCCGCTTCGCCTCCGGACTCGGTGTCTATGATTTTGTTACACGCTCAACAATCATCAGCTATCCACAAGAGGCGTTCGTTGCTGCAAGTGAGTCGATTAAGACATTAGCAACAGTAGAAGGATTAACAGCCCATGCCAATTCCATCCAAGTGAGAAAGGACGAATTATGATGCGCACATTTGAAATATCAAGAGATACATCAGAAACAAAAATCAACCTCAAATTGAATATCGACGGAAAAGGGAATAGCGAAATCGTTAGCGGTATCGGCTTTTTTGACCATATGTTAACCGCGATGACGAAGCATGGATTATTTGACTTAAAAGTAAAATGTGATGGAGACTTGGAAGTAGACCAGCACCATACTGTAGAAGATATCGGTATCGCGCTTGGCCAAGCATTCCGGGAAGCACTCGGAACGAAAGAAGGAATCACGCGATATGCGCACGTAACATCGCCAATGGATGAGGCATTAGCAACTGTTGCCCTCGATATTAGTAACCGTTCCTATCTCGTCTATAATGTAGAAGGTTTAAAGGACAAAGTCGGTAATTTTGATACTGAGCTGGTGGAAGAGTTTTTCCAGGCCTTTGCAAGTAATTCTGGAATTACGCTACATATCAATCTGGCGTATGGACGGAACAGCCACCATATTATTGAAGCAATTTTTAAAGGATTCGGCCGTGCTCTAGATCAAGCAACATTGAAAAATGCACGTATTGAAGGAATTCCATCAACCAAAGGTGTCTTATAGAGGAGAGGAGATTATTCATGATTTTATTCCCAGCTATTGATATTCTTGGCGGCAAATGTGTCCGCCTTACGCAAGGTGATTATAATAAAGAGAATATTTACAGTGAACAACCAGTCGAGGTAGCAGCTGACTGGGAGCAAAAAGGGGCAGCATTCATCCATATCGTCGATCTCGACGGTGCGAAAACTGGAAGGTCTGTTAACAAGGAACTGATTGCTGAAATCGCCCGAACTGTTTCCATTCCCATTCAAGTCGGTGGTGGCGTTCGTTCCATCGAAGTCATTGAAGATTATTTAGAAAATGGTGTGAGTCGTGTCATCATCGGCACAGCCGCCATTCAAAACAAAGTGTTTTTACAAGAGGCGATTGAGCAGTTCGGTGAGAAAATTGCTGTCTCTATCGATGCCCGCAATGGTTTTGTTGCAACAGATGGCTGGACAAAGGAAAGTACGGTAAAAGCACTCGACCTCGTGAAGGAGCTTGAGGCAACCGGTGTGAAGACGATCGTTTATACGGATATTTTAAAAGACGGAATGCTGCAAGGACCGAATTTCGAGGAGCTTGAGGCAATCAATGAGGCAACTACCATTGATGTCATTGCTTCCGGCGGGGTGACGGCGGAAGCAGATGTACGTAAATTGGCGGAGAAAGAAATGTACGGAGCGATAATCGGCAAAGCTCTATATGACGGCACTCTTGATTTTACTCGCTTAGTCGATCCGGTTGGTAAAGAATATGTCGACTAAAAAAATCATTCCCTGCCTCGATGTGAAGAACGGCCGAGTCGTCAAGGGACAACAATTTCAAAACATTCAAGAAGTCGCCGAGCCCGTAGAACTTGCTAAGCGCTATAACAAGTCCTTAGCAGATGAGCTTGTTTTATATGATATTACAGCCTCCGTTGAGAAGAGAAATATTTTCCTTGATATCGTTGAAAACATCGCCGCCGTCATTGATATTCCGTTTACAGTAGGTGGTGGTATACGCACCGTCCAGGATATTGAAAAAGTTTTACAAGCTGGAGCGGATAAAGTATCGATCAATAGTGGAGCCATTGGAAATCCAGCATTCATTCAGGAAGCAGCAGAAGCATTCGGCAGCGAGAAAATCGTCTTTGCCCTTGATGCAAAAGAAGTCTCTCCAGAAAAATGGAACGTTTTTTCCAGCGGAGGACGAAGCGATACTGGAATCGATGCGATCGAGTGGGCCATCAAAGGAGCGAACCTCGGAGCCGGTGAGATTGTTGTCAATGCGATTGATGACGACGGTGCAAAAACAGGTTATAATCTCGCGCTAACGAAAAAAATTGCGGAAGCCGTGGCTGTTCCCGTTGTTGCTAGCGGCGGGGCGGGAACATACGAACATTTTAAAGATGCTTTGACCGATGGCAGAGCAACTGGTGCCCTTGCAGCTTCAGTCTTCCATTACGGTGAAATTGATATCCCAGAACTTAAAGCATATCTCGAACAAGAAAATATAGACGTAAGGAGAGGTAACTAAAATGAGCGTGCAACCAGATGATTTAACCTATGACGATCAAGGACTCCTTCCTGCCATTGTACAGGATGCAGCAAGCGGGAAAGTACTGACCCTTGGCTTTATGAATAAGGAATCCCTTGAGAAAACATTGGAGACGGGAGAAACATGGTTTTATTCAAGATCCCGAGAAACCCTTTGGAATAAAGGAGAAACATCCGGTAACAAACAACTCGTACAGAAAATCAGCTATGACTGTGACAAAGATGCCTTATTAGTACAGGTACAGCCTTTAGGACCTGCTTGTCATACGGGTGAAGATACATGCTTTTATCAAACAATGACCGAGACGGAATTACCAATTTTCGATATCATCCCACAAGTGATTGCAAAGATTAAAGATCGCAGGAACAATCCAGTACCAGGTGCTTACACGACGTATTTATTTGATAAAGGGATCGATAAGATGCTGAAAAAAGTCGGCGAGGAATCGAGTGAAGTCATTATCGCGGCGAAAAATGAGGATAAACGTGAACTGACGGCAGAGATTTCCGACCTCCTCTATCACCTGCTCGTAGTGATGGAAGAGTCTGGTGTGGCACTAAGTGATATTAAAGCGGAACTCATGGAAAGACATTTAGAAAAGGAAGGACAAAATCGTGAGTAAGTTTTGGAGTAATGCAGTAAAACGAAGTAACCCATATATTCCAGGCGAACAAGTGAACAATCCGGAAATCATCAAATTGAATACAAATGAGAATCCATATCCTCCCTCCCCACTCGTTCTTAAAGCGATTAAAAAGGAAGTCGGTCAATCACTTCGACTCTACCCCAGCCCGACTGTTGATACGTTGAGGGAGGAAATTGCTAACCTTTACGACTTAGGGAAGGAAAATGTGTTTATCGGAAATGGTTCCGATGAAGTACTCGCTTTTTCCTTTATGGCCTTCTTTGAACCTGGGCAAGCGATTCGTTATCCGGATATTTCCTATAGCTTCTATCTGGTCTATGCAAAGTTATTTAATATTCCGGCTGAAGAAATTCCCTTACAGGACGACTTTTCTATCAAGCCAAGTGATTATTATGATTCAGAAGGCGGTGTGATTTTCCCGAATCCGAATGCACCGACGAGTTTGTACCTTAACTTGGCAGGTATTGAAGAGATTTTGCGACATAATCAAGACCGCGTCGTAATTGTGGATGAAGCTTATATCGATTTTGCCGAAGAATCGGCGGTTGGATTGCTCAAGAAATACGATAATTTACTCGTCATCCAAACAATGTCAAAATCCCGTGCCCTTGCTGGTCTGCGCTTAGGATTCGCCCTTGGCTCACCCGAATTGATTGAAGGACTCGTGCGTATCAAGGATTCCTTCAACTCCTATACAATCGACCGTTTAGCTATTGCCGGCGGGGTTGCAGCAATAAAAGACAAAGCATATTTTACAGAGAAGAAGGAAAAGGTTATTGCGACCCGAAGCTGGGTAACAGAAGAATTGGAAAAGCGCGGATTCACTGTTCTACCTTCCCAGACGAACTTTTTATTTGTCACCCATCCGGAGAAAGATGCGGCGCGGCTGTACGAACAATTAAAAGAAAATCTTATACTAGTCCGTTACTTCAACAAACCGGAAATCGCGAACTTCATCCGTATTACCATCGGGACAGATGAAGAGATGAAGACATTCTTTCATGTATTAAATCGGTTGGAAAACTTTTAATAAAGTGAAACTTCATTCAGTGGGGAATTCCTTCCCTCCCCACTGAATGTAAGTTGAACAGAATCAGGTATTTACGGACTGTATATCCCCCACTTTAACATTTTGGTTTTCCCTCATGTTTAGAAGTGGGGGTATTACAGACCGTTAATACGTGATAAAAGATGCAGCACTCTTATGATTCAAGTGCTGCATCTTTTTTCTTAGATATGAATTACAAAATAGAAATACTGTGGATAAATAACTAAAGATGCTAGTATTAGCCACGTCCGGCTCCAGCGCCCAGCAACTATCAAACTTCACACTCCTCCAATCGATAAGTCAACATCAACTCACTGCCGTTCGTTGTGTTTCCTTTATCTCATTCCGGAGTGCTCCAGTTTGTACGTTGCTAAACGGGCGCTTACGCCTTTGTTTTAGATATGTTTTTCAATTTCTGCTTCTTCTTTCAGTTCAGCAATTCGGTTTTCAAGAAGTTCACTTTGCTTTTGCTCAGCAAGTGACTGTCTGATCATATCTTCAACTTCTTCCAGTTCACCGACTTCTTCACTTTCTTCTTTCAGCAGATTATACTGTTCTTCTACTTCTTTGTCCGTTACTTCAGCTTCAAATTCCTCTTCAATGTACTTAATTGTAATTAAATCATTCGTCAACTGGGTACGGAATTCTTCTTCGGATAGATCATATTCCTTAAGCAGTGTATCAATTGCTTCCTCTCCATTTGTCTCAATGATACTGTCAATTTCTTCTTGAGTATCCTCTTCGGTTACTTCAATTCCACTATCAAGAGCGTCTTGGCGAATTAATTCCTGTTCTGTGATAATGTCAATCGTCTCATTTTTTAGCGTATCAAGATCACTGACATCTTGCCCATACATATGGTACATTGTCTTTAGTTGTCTATATATATTATTGTATTGCTCGCCAGTAACTTCGTCGCCATTGATGCTCACAACGACTGTATCGGCGTCAACTTTCTCGTCTTCGGTGATTTCAACTTCTTCCTGTTGCTGTGCTTCATTTTCTTTTTCAGCTGCTGGGTCATCGGCTTTATCTGCGTCATCTTTACCACAAGCTGCTAACATAAGTGTTAGAACAAGCGTGAAGATGAGCAGCATTTTTTTCTTCATAAAAATATTTCCCTCCTAATTGGTCTTTCTCTAGTAAACCACAAATCGGTACCTGATTTCAATTAAAAAAGCAACCTCCTCATCGATAGAAGAGGTTGTTTTTCAAGTAATGGGTTGAATACCTAGGAAAATCTGTAATGAAATGGATATTTGTTTATTCGATTGTTTCGTCGATTTGTTTAGCCATTTCAGATACGGATACAAGTCCGCCGCCTGATAGGTACCAGAACTCTGGGTTCAAATAATGGATATTGTCATTTTTATATGCGTTCGTATTTTCTACTAGCTCGTTTTCAACAAGTTGTTTCGCACTTTCTGACTCGGAACCACCAACAACAGCTCCACGGTCAATGACATAAAGAATATCCGGATTCTGTTCCATAACGTACTCAAAGGAAACATTCATACCGTGAGTCGATGCTTCAATGTTTTCATCTATCGGTTTAACTCCGAATACATCGTGGATAATACCGAAACGAGAGCTTGGACCATAGGCACTGATTTTGTCATCATTAGCTAAGATGATTAATGCTTTTTCGTCACTTGCTTCAGCTCTTTCGTTCAAATCGGCAATAATGTCATCAATTGCTGTCAATTCCTCTTCTACTTCTGCTTCTTTATCAAAAATCTGACCTACCGTTTCCATGTTATTTTTGAATGAATTCATGTAATCTCCATCATCTACACCAAGGTGAATGGTTGGTGCAATTTCAGCAAGTTGATCATATAGGGAAGCTTGACGACCCGAAATAATGATTAAATCTGGATCAATCTCAGAGATCTTCTCAAAATCTGGCTCTTTCAGGCTACCAATATTCTCATATTCATCTGATTCGAAAGTATCCAAATAGCTTGGAAGTGTACCACCTTTTGCCACACCTGTAACACTTTCTACACCAAGTTTATCTAATGTATCTAGGATACCAAAGTCAAATACTACAACTGATTCTGGGTTTACAGGAACTTCTGTTGTATCTAGTTCATGCTCAACTGTAACTGTTCCAGCGGCGGCTTCTCCCCCTCCGCCTCCTATTTCTTCTGTATCGGTGTCTGTATTTGTTTCAGCACCTTTATTATCATCATCCGAACCGCAAGCGGCTAGGAATAGAAGGATCAATCCAATCATTAAAGCATACGTAAATTTCCTCATAAGTAGTTACTCCCTTTTGTACAATTTTTAAGCTTATTTAAAAAGCTTATATATAATTATTAACTATAGCTATATCATTCCATGCAGTAGTAGGGAGATAAAGTGAAACTTCATTCCGTGGGGAATTCCTTACTCCCACTGAATATTAGTTAAACAGAATCAGGTATTTACGGACTGTATATTCCCACCTTGATATTTTGGTTTTCCCTCTTGTTTAGAGGAAGGGGGTATTACAGACCGTTAATACGTGATAAGGGTAATATTTATTTTTCATTCGACTCCACATGTCCGTTTCTCTATAAACATATATCATTACTATACATCCTTGCCCCCTTTTCTCTCATGGATTCGAAATCGGAACAGGAGTAATCATTTTATTTGAAGCAAAATCATTTACCTCATCCGTAAAATACGATAAGATAAAGATAGTCATGTTCCCTTGACACGAATTTTTAGGTTGCCGCCTATTGTGTCAGGGGGATTTTTTTCACCTTTTCTACCCCATGCTTCATGTTCAAATATAACTATTAGTAATAAAAACAAATTCGCTGGCTGTCAATTTCTCGAATGTCTATGTCCATATCGTAAATTTCTTTCAGGACACATCGGTCAATGACATCACAGGCACGGCCTTGCTTTACAATCTTCCCGTCTTTTAGTGCAACAATATGATCAGAATAACAGGAAGCAAAGTTGATATCATGAATGACAATCACAATTGTTTTTCCCATCTCATCGACTAAGCGACGCAGGGTTTTCATGATTTGGCTTGCGTGACGCATATCCAAGTTGTTCAGTGGCTCGTCAAGCAGGATATATTCGGTATCTTGGGCAACCGTCATCGCGATATGTGCACGTTGACGCTGACCTCCAGAGAGCTGGTCTAAAAATTTATCTTGAATCTCTTCAAGTTCTAAATAAGCAATTGCTTCATCGACTTTCTCCCAGTCCTCTTTTTTCAACTTTCCTTGTGAGTAAGGGAAGCGGCCAAAGGAGACAAGTTCACGAACAGTAAGTTTCAAGTTGATTGTATTTGACTGTTTTAAAATCGAAATCTTCTTCGCTAATTCATTATTCTTCGTTTTGAATACATCTTTCCCGTCAATGGTAATGTCACCATCATCTTTTGCAATTAAGCGGCTAATCATTGAAATAAGCGTACTCTTACCTGCACCATTCGGGCCAATGAAAGAGGTGATCGTGCCCTTTTCAATCTTCAGGGACACATCTTCTATAATCTGCCTGCTACCAAACGATTTAAAAACATTTTTCAAATCTACCATGATTTATTCTCCTTTAACAAAAGATAAATGAAGTAAACTCCACCAATAAAGTTAATGATGACACTTACAGTCGTACTGAAAGTGAATACTTTTTCCACAAGGAACTGCCCACCAAGTAAAGCGATAATACTAATGAATACAGAACCTAATATAATGTAAAAATGACGATATGTCTTCATCAATTCATAAGCTACGTTAACGACGAGTAGGCCAAGGAATGTAATCGGCCCAATTAATGCAGTTGCGACAGAGATGAGAATCGCTACGACGATGAGGAGCCGTTTCACAACATAGTCGAACGGTACACCTAAATTAATGGCATCGTCCTTCCCTAAAGCGAGAACATCCAAATACTTGTAAAATCTCTTAAAATATAAAAGCACAAGTGCGATGATGAGAATCGAAATATAGACGAGGTTGCGATCCACATTATTGATACTCGCAAACATCCGGTCCTGGGCAATTCCGAATTCATTCGGATCAATCAAGACCTGCATAAAGTCAGTGAAACTTCCAAAGAATGTACCGAGAATCATTCCGACTAATAGAAGGAAGTAAATATTATTACCTTCGCCTCTAAATAGGAAGCGATACAACACAAGAGAAAATAATATCATTGCACTTATAGATATTAAATAATTTAGGCCACTATTCATCATGACGATGGAATTAGCACCAAAGATAAAGATAATAACGGTTTGTATGAGCATGTACAGGGAATCTAGTCCAAGTACACTTGGTGTTAGAATCCGGTTGTTCGTAATAGTCATAAAGACGACGGTAGCAAATGCAATCGCTCCGCCAGTCAGAATGATCGCTCCTACTTTCATAATTCGTCTCGGGAGGATGTAATCAATATTTCCAGTCAGATCATAAAATACATATAATAACGCGAGTGATACGGAGATGATGGCTAGAATGATTGTTTTTGATTTATAACCCATGTTTCTTTCTCCTTAGCAGCAGGTAGATGAAAATTCCACTACCTATCACACCAACGGTTAAGCTGATTGGAATTTCATATGGATAAATAATCAACCTGCCGATCACATCACAGAAGAGGACGAACACTGCCCCTAACAATGCGGTATGAACTAATGTGTTTTTCAAATGATCTCCCTGGTAAATGGCAACTATATTCGGGATAATCAAGCCAAGAAACGGAATGACTCCCACCGACAACACAACCGATGCTGTCACAAGTGCACTAATGATTAATCCGATATTGACGATTTGGCGATAATTCAACCCTAGACTCCTCGAGAAATCCTCTCCCATGCCCGCAATCGTAAATTTATTTGCATAGAAATATGCAATTAGTAGAAGGGGCACACTGACAAGCATCAGCTCATAATTCCCACTCATAATCATGGAAAAGTCACCCTGCATCCAAGATGACATGTTTTGGATCAAATCATTCTGATAAGCAAAGAAAGTTGATATCGAGCTTATAATATTACCAAGCATTAAACCAATTAATGGTATGAATATCGCGTCCTTGAATTTCACCCTGTCTAGGATCTGCATGAAGAGCAAGGTGCCAAGTAAAGCGAAGATAAAGGATACAAGCATCTTTTGCAGAGGTGTTGCCGTCGTGAAGACCATCATCGATACGAGGATTCCGAGTCTTGCTGAATCCAAGGTACCTGCAGTTGTCGGGGAAACGAATCTGTTTCTACTTAACTGCTGCATGATCAAACCAACGATACTCATGCTCATCCCTGCAATAATAATACTGATCAATCGAGGAACTCTGCTAACTAGTAAAACTTGCTTTTGTGTTTCCGTTAAGCTAAACAAATCGAGTGGACTCACATTGGAGACACCGACAAATACGGAAAGTAGTGAGAAAACAAATAAAAGTATAATTAAGTACCGTATTTTCATAGACTGCCCTTCTCTTCAAAAAACAAGTCCATTCACAAATATGTATGGATCATGTTTCTCCTATTCCCTCTTTGTTTTATGTTGAGATTAATTAATAATTATTATCACCTGCAACTAACTCTAAATAAGAATGATATTCATTATCAATTAGGTGTTAATTACAGTATATCAGATTTGTAAGGGTAGTCAATGATTGGGCATAAAAGAATTTAGCTTAGCTGAAAAAGTTATTGAGAATTAAAAAGGAAACATGCCCCTTTAGGGGGATACCGCTGTTGGGCTTTAGCCCGTACTTAAGCGGCCTTCCTTTAGTTCTGAGTTGATGTTGACTTATCAATTAGAGGAGTGTGAAGTTTGATAGTTGCTGGGCGCTGGATCCGGACGTGGCTAGCCCTAGATACCTGAGTTATCACAGCATTTTTATTTTATAGTTGGTGGGAGAATGTTAATCACTGTTAATTTCTCTATTCCGTGCTCCAGCTCTTGAAAAGGGAAAATAATCACTGTTTACTTTCCTGTTCCAGAGTTCCATCTATTCTCATGGGAAAGTAATCCTCGTTTATTCTCCCATTCCAGCGCTCCATCTATTCTCATGGGAAAGTAATCCTCGGTTATTTTCCCATTCCAGGGTTCCATCTCATCTCATGGGAAAGTAACCCTCGTTTATTTTCCCATTCCAGGGTTCCATCTCATCTCATGGGAAAGTAACCCTCGGTTATTTTCCCATCCCAGCGCTCCATCTTATCTCATGGGAAAGTAATCCTCGTTTATTCTCCCATTCCAGGGTTCCATCTATTCTCAAAGGAAAGTAATCGTCGTTTATTCTCCCATTCCAGCGCTCCATCTCATGGGAAAGTAATCCTTGTTTATTTTCCCATTCCAGCGCTCCATCTCATCTCAAGGGAAAGTAATCGCCGTTTATTTCCCTATTACGGCGCTCGACCTCTCCAAAAGGGAAAATAACATAGTTTCTTATACGATAAAAAAACATACCACATTATTTTGCGGTATGTTTTTTCCTTATTGTTCTACACAGCCTTCATCCGTACAATAAGAAGTCTTTGATTTCTTCTTTTTTGCTGCTGGGGATTTTTCTTCCTCTTCCCAAACTTTAGCGAGTGCCTGTGAAAATACTTCGCTCGGCTGGGCCCCGGATAACGCGTATTTCTCATTAAAGACAAAGAACGGGACACCTTGCACACCAAGCTCGTGGGCAACGGCAATATCTTCTTTCACTTTCTGGGAATATTTTTTCGATTGTAACATCCTACTTGTTTCTTCTGGATCAAGACCAACTTCGGCCGCTAGCTTAACTAATGTATCGATATCACTCAATAATTCCGATTCGGTGAAATATGCGTGCAGGAGACGTTCTGTCATCGCTTCTCCCTTCCCTTTCTGCTCAGCATAATGAAACAGGCGGTGAGCATCAAAGGTGTTCGCATATTGCATCGTATCGAAACGATAATCGAGTCCAACTAATTTCGCCTGGGCACTGACTTGTTCATTCATCCTTTTTACCTCATCTAATGAGATTCCCTTTAGTTCGGAAAAGGTTTTATAAAAGTCTTTTCCCGGAATGTGCTCGGCGGTCGGATCAAGCTGGTAACTTTTATATTCAATTATCACAGATTCATTATGCGGGAACCCTTCCAACGCTTTTTCTAAAATTCTTTTCCCGATATAACAGAAGGGACATACAAAATCTGACCAAATTTCGATTTTCATTTAAATGGTTCTCCTTTAATCGTACAATTTCCAATTCGCTTAAGACTGCATTAATTGTAGCATAGAGGGGGGTATCGTTGAAATAATCTGCCTGAATAATACACAAAAAAACAGCGGGCCTATTTTCAAGCTCCGCTGCTTTTTCATTATATTAATCAAATGAATATTTTTCCTGAACGGTTCCGTCTTTCTTGTAGACAGTGACAGAGGTTCCTTTATTATCTGCAATTTCTTTTGCCCGTTTTATGGCGTCACGCTTCGCATCAAAAACATTGCTCGGACGCTCTGCTCCTTTGGATTCGACTGCCCAGCCGTCCTCATGCGCCCGCACAATTTCTCCTTCTTCCATTCGTTCCGGATTACTTTTATGCTTGCGGTCCTCCGGGGATCGGGTCGTGACTTTTCCATATTTCCGGTAATGCTCCACTTCCTCATCCGTGGCATTTTCGCGCCATTCTTTTGCTTGGCTAATGGCTATCGGGAGTGCGCGTCCTTCCTCATAACCTTCATCAATCATGGCGTTGGCAATATCTATCGCTTTCTTCCTTGTGACGTCGGGTAAATTTTTCATGGATGGAGGATAATCCTCTATTGTCCAAACCATTTTCATCCCTCCCAGTCTGTTAATTCTATTACCCAGGTTGGAAAGAGATGAAACTTGCTTTACATTTCGTCCATAAGGGATGTGCCCATAATATTGACACGTTTCGTATTCTTGAGTTCTTCTAGGTTCTTCACACCAATTCCAAACATTGTCATCTGGAGTTCCAGTTCAATTTGTTCCATTGTCTCGTGAACAGCTTCCGGCGATTCAGTCGCTGCTTTTAGTAAATGACGAGCGAACCCGATTATATCAGCACCGATTGTAATTGCTTTTGCAGCATCCACCCCGGTACTCATTCCGCCGCTCGCTACAAGAGGCGCGTCAGGTAACTTGTTTCGGACAGACACGAGACAGTCCTTCGTTGGTAGTCCCCAATTGTTAAATGCCTCGGCAGCTGCCTTCTTCAATTTATTCCGGGAGCGTAGTTTCTCCACTTGGCTCCAAGATGTACCGCCAGCACCTGCGACATCAATGTAAGCAATTCCTGCATTGTATAATTTTTCAGCGACTTCTCCGTCAATTCCAAAGCCGACCTCTTTGACGCCAACAGGTACTTCCAGCGTCTTACATACCTCTTCAATTTTAGGTAGCAGATTTTCAAAGTTGACATCGCCCTCATCCTGTACGATTTCCTGCATACTATTTAAGTGAAGGACAATTGAATCTGCGTCAGTCTTATCAATAATCCGCTGGCATTCTTCTGCTCCATAACCGTAATTGAACTGCACCGCTCCGATATTGACGATTAATGGAACGGTAGGAGCTTGCCTGCGGATCAGGAAGGATTCCTTATGTTGGTCACTTTCTAAGAATGCACGCGTAGAACCAATCGCCATCACCCAGCCTCGCTCTTCAGCAGCTAGAGCCAAGTTCTGATTAATTTCTGTCGCCAGTTCTGAACCACCGGTCATCGAGCTTACAAGAAATGGAGCCTTCAACTGCTTTCCTAAAAAGCTCGTTTCCATTGAGATGGAGTCGAAGTTGATCTCCGGTAATGCATTATGTATAAAATGAATGCCTTCTAAGCCTGTCGATTTATCTACACCTTCCACATTCCCCGTTAAACATAAACGGATGTGCTCGGTTTTTCTTTGGTTAATTCCTTTGGTCATCGTATAGTACCTCCGAGAAAATAATTTGCCTTATTAGCTATTTTACTTGTTTCATCTGGTAAATAAAAGAAGAAGCTCTCTTGTTGATTGAACAAAGCCAGGACTGGATGATTCGAGGGATTAGGAGCTCGATCATCACACCAGGCAAAAAACAAGGGAACGGTAAATGCAAACCAATCAACACTACCCCCTTTGTCTGAAGAAACAAAAAATTGACCTTGTTTCATACGTCAAGGTCAATTTCTTCCGTTATATTAGGATACCTTCGAAGGGATAATCTTGTTAATCCGTTCGATGATACGTTCAACTGTTGTATCAAGAGATGCTGCTAATTCTTGGAATATGATCCGCTGAATTTCTTCAAGCATCTTCTGGTCTTGGTCATACATTCGTTCTTTATTTATTTTCGCTTCTTTCTGTTTACGCATGAGAGTGTTGGCAATCTTAACAATCTCATCGCGGTCACCACTATTGATCAAGCTGTTATATTTTCTATTACGTTGTTTGGCATCCTCAATCCATTCGATTCCAGGTTCTTCAAAGGATTCAAGGATTGTTTTTGCCTCTTTCTTACCCATAATATCCAACATGACGACCTGTTCATTATCCACCGGTACACTGATTGTTAAATTCGGATCCTCCATTGGATGCAGAATATAATATTCACGTGTTACATCCCGGTAGCTTCTTTCGCAAATGTCATCAATTTTACATACACCATGTGAAGAGTAGATGATTAAATCTCCAACTTTAAACATTTGCCAACCTCCATTTTCTCTCGTTCATCAAATCGAGTCACACTTTAATTTTACTACTTTTTCAACAATTTGTCAACTTGTTGACAACCCCTCGTCAAGCTCTGTATAGTATAGCTCGGGTGTTCAACTATACAGTTGTTTGAACGGTTCTGGAATAGGTAATTAAACTTTATAACATGGTACGGAAATAAGAGGTGTTCATACATGACAGGAGAAATCGTTACGATAGATATATTTGATTTACTAAGAAAAAAACATCAAGAGACTCGTGATGCTATTGAAAGCAGATGGAATGATCGAAATGAAATTCAACTTACAAGTTCCGAATGGTTCATTTTGGATTGGATCAATTATGGAAGAGAACTGATTGCAGACGTCGGAAGAAATGGAAAGTTCACGCGCCAAGGAACCCACAAGTTAATTCGGAAGCTTGAAGAGCGTGGACTAGTAAAAACAGAGCCGACTAAGAATAATAAGCGGAGTAAATACGTACAATTAACACCACTGGGAGTCATTTGTTACGAAGAAAATAAAGAATTGAAAACGGCACTCGAAGAACAAATCCGCCATGTCCTTGGAGATGAAAAATACGGAGAATTGGTAAACATACTCTCGACAGATTGGGAATTGTAACGTTTATCACGTATTAACGGTCTGTAATACCCCCACCTCTAAACATGGAAGGAAGCCCAACATGTGAAGTGGGGGATATACAGTCCGTAAATACCTGATTCTGTTCAACTAACATTCAGTGGGGAGGTAAGGATTCCCCACTGAATGAAGTTTCACTTTATCACGTATTAACGGTCTGTAATACCCCTCACCTCTAAACATGGAAGGAAGCCCAATATGTGAAGTGGGGGATATACAGTCCGTAAATACCTGATTCTGTTCAACTAACATTCAGGGAGGGAAGGAAACCCCCACTGAATGAAGTTTCACGTTATGAAAGGAGAATCCTTTTGAAGGAGAAAGCAAAACGATTTGCAGAAAAAGCCCACGAAGGTCAATACCGGAAAGTCGGCAATGTTCCCTATGTCACCCACCCTATTCGCGTGGCAACCTTTTTGGAAAAAAACGGCGCAAGTGATGAACTCATATGTGCTGCTTATTTACACGATGTAGTTGAGGATACGCCAATAGAAATAGAAGAAATTGAAAAAGAGTTTGGTAAAGCAGTAGCAGACCTTGTACGGTCCCATACCGAAGATAAATCCAAGTCATGGAAAGAACGGAAGCAGCATACCCTCGATATATTGAAAAAGGCCAGCAGTGAAGAAAAGCAACTCATCGTTGCGGACCGATTTGATAATCTATTGTCACTTGAGAAAGACATCAAAGAACAGGGACAAGCCGTTTGGGATATATTCAACGCAGGATATGAAGACCAGAAATGGTATAACGAAGGAATTGCAGCGAACATGGACCAAGGTCTAGCCCAAGAGGATCGGCCAGCATTTTTTGATGATTTTACAGCTGCTGTAAAACGAATATTCCATTAAAACAATAGCCTAAGTTCCTTATCTGAACTAGGCTATTATTTGTATCTTCTTAACAAAGGCGCAAGCGCCCGTTTAGCAACGTACAAACTGGATCACTCCGGAATGAGATATAGGAAACACAACGAACGATAGTGAGTTGATGTTGACTTATCGATTGGAGGAGTGTGAAGTTTGATAGTTGCTGGGCGCTGGAGCCGGACGTGGCTAGCCCTGGATACCTAAGTTATTAAGGCATTTTTATTTTATACCTTCTTATCTTTTTAAAACCATATCCTTTTTCTTTTTCTGCTTGGATTTCCTCTCTCAACATAACCGTATCTACGTCCCGGCATTGGATCCTGATAGCGCAACTATCTTCACGTTTTTTCAACCTTATTTTTTCGTAGTGTATTTTTTAACAGCTGGTAAAATTTCATTCCCGATAATTTCAATATTCTTCTTCATCTTTTCTAGTGGAACACCGCCAAAGTCGAGCTGAGCCATATATCTTTGATGGTTAAACTGTTCATGTTGATACAGGATTTTCTCAATGATCTGTTGCGGACTACCGACATTGATTACACTCCTAGGGTCAACGGCTTGAGCGAATAATTGTTTCGGGAAACCTTGACCATTGGTCAGCTTCATTCCTTCATTGATGTGCGGGTAATACTCTCGTAAAGCTTCCTGTGAAGTTTCCGCCGCATAGAAAAAGGTTGTCGTCGCAACCGGGAAATCGTCTGGATTGTGGCCTGCTTGCTGTAATGACTTACGGTACACATCAATCGGCTGTTTAAAGGAAGAAACCGCTCCACCTAACATCGCCTGGCTCATCGGCACACCCTGTAATCCTGCTTTAATGGCACTCGCTGGTGTGCCGCCAACCGCTCGCCAAATCGGAAGTGATCCATCTTGCGGCCGTGGCAAAACTTTCGCATTTCGTAAAGGCGCTCGATGTTCCCCGCTCCAATTCACTATTTCCTTTTCATTAATCTCCAGTAGCAATTCAAACTTCTCTTCGAACAACTCTTCATAATCACGTAAGTCGTAACCTAATAATTCAAAAAGCCCGACCCTTGAAGCACGCCCAGCAATAATCTCCGCTCGTCCGTTTGAAATTAAATCAATCGTGGCAAAATCTTCATAGACACGAACTGGGTCCGATGTACTGATAATTGTTGACGTACTGCCAAGTTTAATCTTTTCCGTCGCTTGGGCAATTGCTGACAATATAATAGCATGGGCTTGAGTTGCGAAAAACTCTTGATGGCTTTCCCCCACTCCAATAAAGTCTAACCCCGCTTGTTCCGCCAGCTCGGCAACTTCTATAATTTCCTTTATTCGTTGCTGCGCAGAGATGCGTTCTCCTTTATGCGGGTTATATAAATGGTCCCCTAATGTGAAAATCCCGAACTCCAAACCATTATTAGGATTTATGCGATATTTTTCCATATTTATCTGTCTTCCCTTCAATTATCCATTAGCACTTCAGTTAATAACTTAACTGATATTTACCATCAGTTTAAACCTTAACTGAAGAATGAGTCAATCTTCCCGCTCAAGAACAGGCGCTGGAGCCGGGCGTGACCAGCCCTAGATATCTAAGTTTTCCATAGCATTTATATTTTATAGCTTCTTATAAACAGAAAAACGCCCTTCCAAAATAGCGATGAAGGGCACCATTGAACCTGCTATTTCTCAACTTTTCTAAGGAGATGGAGGAGTTGTTTTTTTTCCTCGATTGTTAGCTTTTTAAAATAGTCTTGTTGAAATTCCTCCAGTACTTGATTGGATTCCTTGTAGACGGTTTTCCCTTTTTCGGAGAGGGAAATATAATTTGTTTTCCAATCTTTTTCCTTTTTTATTAAATCAAGCTGCTCCAGTCTCTTAATAATCTGTGTGATATTCGCTTTGGTTACCAACAGTTGATCGGCGAGCTCTTGTTGCGATAAGGTTTTCGCCTCAGCAATTCTACTTAGGATATCGTACTGGGCATTGGTTAGATTCCAGTCCTTTAAAATTCTGCTTGATCGTGCTGTATTATTTTTATAATTCCGGTAAATCCGGTACCAGAGTAAAACACTCAATTTCCTATGTCTATTTGAGTTAGACCTTGAAGAGCCTATTGCCATTTCCTCCTCCAATTATTTCGCTAAATCTTTCCTGTAAAGAAAGCAACCTTTCACATGATCGTTAACCAAGCCTGTCGCCTGCATAAAAGCATACAAAATAGTTGGTCCAGCAAAACTGAAGCCCCGCTTTTTCAAATCTTTAGCTAACGTCTCTGATTCTTTTGTCTTCGCGGGGACTTCTTCATGTTTGTTCCAATGATTAATGATCGGCTTTCCACCGACAAACCGCCAAATATAAGCATCAAAGCTGCCAAATTCATCTTGTATCTTTAAAAAGACTTGCGCATTCTTCCTAACAGATTCTATCTTTCTACGGTTACGGATGATTCCAGAATCCTGCAGCAGCTCCTCCACTTTCCAATCGGAATATTGGCTGATCACTTCCACATTGAAATCATCGAATGCTTTTCGGTAATTTTCCCGCCGTTTTAAAATTGTAATCCAGCTTAGACCAGCTTGAGCACCTTCAAGTGTAAGCATTTCGAAAAACTTCCGGTCATCATGTACAGGTATACCCCATTCTTGATCATGATATTCCATGTAAAGCGGATCATCCGTTACCCAGGAACAACGTGTTACATCCATCGCTTAATCTTCCCCGATTTCAATTTCATTTTCATCATAAGAAATCCAATCGCTGAAGCTCCCTGGATAAAGCCGCACATTCTCATACCCAGCAGCCTTCAATGCTATTATATTAACACAAGCAGAAACACCGGAACCACAGGAGACGATAATTTCATCATTTTTATCCAAATCCGAAAAATGTTGCTGCAATTCTTCTCCCTTAAGCCACTTCCCATCTGCAGAAAGAACGGCTTGCCACGGATAATTTTTCGCTCCTGGAATATGACCTGCTTTACTATAAAGCGGTTCATAATCTCCTAAGTATCTATTTTTCGCACGTGAATCAATCAATACCGCGTCTGTATCCAACTTCTCTCTCACCGTCTGCATATCAACAATTTTATCCTCATCAAAGGTTGCGGTGAATTTTTTCGGTTTAAGGGAAGGAATCGCATCCGTCACTTCATTCCCTTCCTCCACCCAGCGGGCATAGCCACCTTCTAAAATATATACCTTGTCATGGCCAAGCGCATCAAGCAACCACCAGAGCCTCGCTGCAAACATATCATTGCCTTCATCATAAATAACAACTGTTGTATCTTCATCTATCCCAATATTTCCAAGTTTTTCAATGAAATTCGGGAAGTCCGGCAATGGATGTGAACCACCATGTTTGAGTATTTTTCCTGAAAGATCTCTATTCAAATCCAAATACACTGCACCAGGAAGATGACTTTCCAGATACAATTTCCTTCCTGCATCTTCATCATCAAGCTTGAATCTTGTATCCACAATCACCGTATTATCTTGATTATTCTCTAATCGTTTCTTTAAGCGTTCCACGCTGATTAAATTCGTCATCAAAAATTCCCTCCAAATCATTTCATCCTTACCTTCATTGTAGCCGTTTCTTTATAAACAAGAAAGATTTTTATTCAAATTTTCCGATACTTAACCGGAGTCGCATTCGGCGCTTCCGTAAATGTATGCTAAACTATGGGTAATGTGATTGCTAATCAGACTATTATTAAAGGAGTGGATGCAGGATGAAAGAAGAACTAATTGAACGACTTACTACATATGCCAAAATTGACACCCAGTCGAATGAGAACTCAACGACAATCCCAACGACAAAAGGCCAACTCGAACTTGTCGACGTATTAATCCGCGAAATGAAAGCAATTGGACTAGAAGACGTGGAAGCCGACGAAAATGGTTATTTAATGGGAACACTTCCGAGCAACACAGATAAAGATGTTCCTACTATTGGATTCCTTGCTCATTTAGATACAGCAACCGACTTTACAGGCAAAAATGTTAATCCGCAAATTATCGAGAATTTCGATGGCAATGACATTACGCTGAATAAAGAACTTGGCGTAGTGCTATCTGCACAGGAGTTTCCCGAGCTCCCTAGTTATAAAGGACATACATTAATGACCACAGACGGCACAACATTGCTTGGTGCCGATAACAAAGCAGGAATCGCAGAAATCATGACAGCGATGAATTATTTGAAGCAACACCCCGAAATCGAGCACGGCCGCATTCGCGTCGCCTTTACACCAGATGAAGAAATTGGGCGCGGTCCACAACATTTTGATGTAAAGCGTTTCGATGCGACGTATGCTTACACCGTCGATGGCGGTCCACTCGGCGAATTGCAGTATGAAAGCTTTAATGCAGCAGCTGCGAAAGTAACTTTTAAAGGAAATAGTGTCCATCCAGGAACCGCCAAAAATAAAATGGTAAACTCCGGTAAGCTCGCTGTTGAATTCATTCAGAAATTCCCGGAAAAAGAAGCACCGGAACATACGGAGGGCTATGAAGGCTTCTATCATCTGATTTCCATAGAAGGTGATGTCGAAACAACAAAAGTGTACTATATTATCCGTGACCATGATAAAGATAAATTTGCGGAGAGAAAAAATACTGTAGAAAGTTTCGTCAGTGAAATGCAAGAAAAGCACGGCGCGGAAAATGTTTTGCTGGAAATGAAAGATCAGTATTACAATATGCGTGAGAAAATTGAACCGGTAAAAGAAGTAGTGGAAATCGCAAGTCAAGCGATGAAAAACCTTGATATCGAACCGATCATCGAACCAATCCGCGGCGGAACAGACGGCTCCCAACTTTCTTACATGGGCCTGCCAACTCCAAATATCTTTACCGGCGGCGAAAACTTCCACGGCAAATTCGAATACATCTCCATCGACAACATGGAAAAAGCAACCAAAACAATCATTGAAATCAGCAGACTCTTTGCCGGGACAAGGGGTCAGAGGTAGTGTCCCAGTTTGAATCCTATTGTATGATTTTTATAGGCTCGTTGCCTAAATGAATCGTTAGAAAAAGCATTCGTTCCGGGAACGAATGCTTTTTTCTAAGGCTGTAATGCTATGGGTCAGTGCCCTTTTTGGTGTGCATTTGTTGCAGAAGCGATGATCAATTATTTTTGGGACAGTGCCTCCGACCCTTTTGTCCCACTTACCCAAACTGGGACAGTGCCTCTGACCCTCTGTCCCACCATTCATTAAATTATTTCGTTATCAGTTTCGTGCTACCGTTATCTGCGACAATCACTTTCTTCGTCATATCCACAAATAAACCCGTTTCAACAACACCAACAAGCGCGATTAGTTGTTCGTGTGTCGCTACCGGATCATGGATCTCTTCAAATGCACAATCCAATATATAGTTCCCGTTATCCGTAACGAATATTTCACCAGCTTTTTCTCTCAACTTTGGTGCGCCGCCTAATTTTTCAATCTTTCGAGCGACTACTTCCCAGCCGAATGGAACGATTTCCACTGGCAAAGGAAACTTACCTAAAGTGGAAACAATTTTTGATTCATCCACAATGACAATAAACTCTTTTGCCGCTGCAGCTACAACTTTCTCACGGAATAACGCTCCACCGCCGCCTTTAATGAGTTGAAGATTGTCATCCACTTCATCCGCACCATCAATCGCAATATCGAGTTCTTGGGTATAGGAAAAATCAGTAAGCGGAATGCCGAATTCCTTTGCCCACTCATCCGTGACTTCCGAGGTGGAAATAGCTACAACATTTAATCCTTCCGCCTTCACTCTTTCTCCAAGCGCTTTCACCATATAATATACAGTCGAGCCTGAACCGAGCCCTACTTTCATTCCATCTTGAATATATTTTACTGCTTCTTGTCCTACTAGTTGTTTTGATTGGTTTATCCTATTCATTGCATTGCCTCCTTGCAACTGTTTCTACAAAATTATCACTAGGAGAACAAGCTTTCAAATATATTGCAGATTACTTTAAGCTTTCTAAGCTTAAAACATCCATTTCCCACCTTGCTCTCCCTCGTTTCCTATGAGAAAATGTAGGATGCTAACCACTTAAATTACGTAGATTGTAGGGATTAGAATGAAACGGAAGTCTATTATAATTGCCTTATTTACATTGCTATTATTACTAGCCGCTTGTACGGACGGCGAAGAAACATCTAATCATTCATCTGATTCGGAAGCAGCAAAAGAAACGGAAAAAGATGTTAAAGTGAATGATGAGGATGTTGCATCCCCAGCTGGTGAATTGCAAAAACTGGATGAAGGAGAAGCTGTAGCTCAACTGCAAGCAGACTTGGAAAAAATCGGCTACACACTCCCAATAGACGGCGTTTATTCGGATGTAACGACCTGGGCAATTACAGATATTCAATTACAACTGGATGATTTATATGTAACAGGTGTATATGATGAAGCAACTCAGGCTGCCATGGAAAATATCTTAGAAGGAAAACTCACAATCGAAGTAGGAGCGGGCCTCCCACCACTTGCCGAACCAGTAACAACAGGCAGTGGATCGCTTGTCGTTGGTAATCCATATGACCAGCTTGCCATCATAAATAAAGAGAATGCTTTGCCGGAAGACTATGAGCCCCATGACCTTGTCGTCCCGGATGTAAGGTTCCCATTTGAAGAAGATTTACCGAAAAAACAATTACGCGCACCGGCTGCGGAAGCGTTAGAAGCATTGTTCAGTGAAGCAGAAGCAGCGGGATATGAACTGTTTGCCCAGTCCGGTTATCGAGGCTATGATACCCAAGTCTCCCTGTTCAAGGCCTATGCGGCTGAACATGGTGAAGAGGAAGCGAACATCTTCAGTGCACGACCTGGAGAATCCGAACATCAGACCGGGCTTGCCATGGATATTACGAGTGAAAGTGTCTCCTATCAGTTGACAACCGATTTTGGAGAAACTCCTGAAGGACAATGGGTCGCCGAAAATGCCCACACATTCGGTTTTATCATCCGCTACGAGGAAGGTAAGGAAGATGTTACACAATACCAATTTGAACCATGGCATTTACGTTACGTCGGAGTAAAAGCGGCAACGGAAATGGTCGAGAATAACCTAACAATGGAAGAATATTTTGCAGAAAATGAATAAAGAAAACGAAAAGCTCGGAGTGTCCGTCAGAAGGCACTCCGAGCTTTATTCCATGTAAAAAGCTGATAAGTTATAATTATCTTTGCTGAACCACCGGTACGGAACACTCTTCTTCTGCATAGAAACCCAGTATTCATCTCCAATATATATATCTTCCCAAACAATATTGATAGGCACTCGTTTGTTATCAGCATCAAAAAAAATAGCATCATTGAGATGAACATTTACCTCTTCTTCTGTATCTAATCTCGTGACGGATATTCTGTAGCCGTCATCATTCGGTTCTTTCTCTTCTACCCGCACCATTCCGAAGTAGGAACTATCACTGGATAAAAGTGGCAAAACAACGAAAACTATAAGCAGAGGAAAAATTATATAAATGAAAAGCTTCTTTAGAACGGAAGATTTCATACCTACTAACCCCCAAAAATTTCACTACTTATACCACCAATAAAATTGTACCATTGTTACGGGAGTTGTATCAATCAAAACAAAAAGCCCGAACAAACAGATTACCTTATGCGTCACGCATCCTGTTCATTCGGACTTTTTATCGCTTTATTCCGTTCTAATTTAACTAACACCTCGAGCCTCTTTCCCCTCATGCAAATCCTTGTTGATCTGTACATCAAGCGCACGAATTCGCAGAAGTGCATTTTCAAAGTCAATCTCCTTATAATGATGATTGCCTCCACCCTCTTCATCCGCTTCATCAGCCATGGCGACAACTCGCTGAAGCGGTTCAAGTTCCAGCTGTCCATTCGGCAAGTATGAATCCGTATGGAGCAAGATAGCAATCGCTATTTTCTTCGCTGCGTGACGATCCTCACCCAGTCTGATTAATAATTTATGCGCCCGGCTTGCACCCTTTATCGCATGGATATCATTTTCTTTATAAAGGTCATAATCCCATTCACCATCTCGATACCAGGTGTAATGACCAATATCATGAAGGAGCGCCGCTTTTGTTGCATAATCCGCATCCACTTCAAACCGTTTTGCAAAAATATAAGCATACTCCGTTACAGCTACAGCGTGAGCAATCCCTGAACGCTCGAGATACTTCTGGGTAATTGGATGCAGGAAGACTTCTTCTAGTGTAATTCTTCTCATCGGATACCCTCCTTCTATTACTAAATATCATCCAGTATCTTCCTTAAATCCTTTAACGTTTTAATGCTAAATTCCTGCAACTATATCATATTTTACATCATTTTTCAATAGGCACATGCCTGGAGCAGCTATAGAAGTAATCTTTTATTCAGAAACGTTTTATACGGAAAAATCACTTATTCATGATTGGTGATTTTTAAACGCTTACCTTTTCATTATTCTGGTGCTTTTCAACACGTTCGAACCGTTTTTAAATAGTTGTACAATCATATCCGTAATCGGCGTTACCTCAATAATCGGGGGCCACAAGCTCCACTTTAATCCTATCCGGATCTTCGAAGTACACGGCATAGTGGTTTTCTCCCCCAGCAAAGGGATGTTTCTCCGGATAAAGAATATTTATTCCTCTGTCTTGTAATTTATCCGTCATTTCATCTACGTGCTGACGTGAGTTTGCATAAAACGCCAGGTGATTAAGTCCCACCCGGCATCTATGATATGGGATATCAAGAAACCTATCTTCCGCCTGTACAAACACAATATAGGTTTGATCTATTTTCCAGCTTTGTCCATTTTCCCATTCTTGAAAAGAAGTATATCCTAAATCTTTTAGAAACCAGCCCCAAAAATCTACTGTCTTTTTTAAATCCGATACATATAGTTCGATGTGGTGTATCAATCCTTTTGACATTGAAAGTCCCCCCTATCGCCGGTTAAGTAAATAAGAAATTTTCATTCTAAATCAATTAAAATCTAATCAAGCTGTCTTATTTTATGAGTGTTATTATCGTAGAAATTACAAAATAAGTTATTATCCCTAATACAAATATCGCAATATTACTTTTGGTAAAGTATTTTTTCATCTTAACTACTCTCCTCGGTAACCATCTCAATCACTGCTCATTTCTCGTAAATCTAGGCTTACTAAAAAAAGCTGCAAGAAAAATAAATAATGTAGCAAGTAAAGTTCCAGTAGCCCCTTTATCAATGTAAGCAAATAAAGGGCCAGTCACAGCTGCAAGAATAAACATCAATTTCATCATCTTCCCCACCATTGAAGTTAAATTAATAATACTACATTTTTCATACTAACGGATATAGAAAACCTTTCCTTCTGCTTGTCCCCTCTTGATCAAAGACGATCTTTACTACAACTTCTTTAAACTTAAACTCGTCCAAATCCCTCCAAATTGAATCACATCACCAAACTCTCCCGGTTGTCCATTACTATCTTTGATGGCGTGGAAAAAATGACCACATAAGTTCATACGAAGGAAAAATCCCACTATTATAGGCTGAAGTATTTACTTAGATACCCTTCTAAAAAGAAGGAAATGTCCTGCTATCTAAGAATGAACAATCTAATTCATAAGGATCATTACATATATCGCATTAACGATATATGTGTCATTGACATATAGTACTCAATCATGTATTATAAAAATTAAGAGGTGAGAGTAATGGAAAATGATAAATGGCAATTGCAGTTTAAAAAGGGAATTATTGAATTAACCATTATGCTACTCATTCAAAAGAAACCCAAGTATGGTTATGAAATAACATCTACATTAAAGAATACTTCTTATCTAAGTTTGTCTGATGGAGCAATATACCCCATTCTTAAACGGTTAGAAAAAAACAATTGGACATATTCTTTCTGGGATAATCCAGAGGATGGCCCAAGAAGAAAATTTTATCAACTTACAGAAAAGGGTAAAGATGTTTTAGAAAGTCGTTTCCAAGTTTTTGATGAATCTTTACAGGTAATTAAAAAAATAGAGGGAGCTGATTAGTTTGTGTGCAACCATTAATGAATATTTGAGTAAACTATCAGATAATCTAAAGTCGTTGCCGGAGGAGGAAAGAAAAAGCATTGTAGAAGAAATTGAAATTCATTTAAAAGACAAAGTGGATTCACTGAAGAATGAGGGATACTCGAATGAAGGAGCAGTCAGTAAAATGTTGAGTGACTTCAAGTCTCCCGATTCGCTTGCTAAAGATTACTTAAAGGAATATCAGGAACTTGAAATTGAAGAGCGACCAAATATAACATTTTACCTATTAAATGCTGGATTGACGGGACTTGCTTTTTTAAGCCTACCAATTTTAGAGAAACAACTTGAGCTTGCTTGGATTGCTTTAGGTGTGCCGTTAGTTATTTGTGGCTTTATTACGCTCTTTTTGTTGAAGGAACAAAATAAATCTATAACAAGTATCTTAAAAATTTCACCTAAGATTTTATTGTCATTATATTTTCCTGTATCGTTACTATTTCTTTGGATAGCTTTTAATCAAGAAGACGGATTCGTTGATTTTTCGTTTTATTACATGCTAATTTACTGGTTGACTCTGCTAATTTATTATATAGTAACCAAAAAAACTACTAAAAAAGTCTCTCAATAAGATAATTTGTACAAACAAGGAATAGATGTAGAAATAGTAAAGAATCTCATCCAAGCGATGAAAGATAACGATGATTTTTTTGAGTTTATCAAAGCCTGCTAATCTGTTGGTAGACAAAAAACAAAATGATCATCAGGGTCCTATACATGCAAATCATCTGCAATGTATCCACGCAACCATAGTACGTCATTAATATTTCTAAGGTAAAAACCTTTCGGGAAACCATCATCATCATTTAAAATCTCTGAGGCTATAGTGATAGAACCAGGGGGAGCTTGATGGTGATGTGAAGGATTTTCCTTATTACCTTCAGGTTGATTAAGGTAGTCTATTCTCAGGTATGGTCCCAACTCAAGCGGGCACAATTCCAAACCAAGTTCGTTTGCCTTTTTGAAAAGCTGCGATGTTGTACCTCCATCCGGAAAACCAAGACCTTGAACAGTTAGTTCTA
This sequence comes from Oceanobacillus sp. HCA-5259, assembly GCF_037892815.1. NCBI lineage: Bacteria > Bacillati > Bacillota > Bacilli > Caryophanales > Bacillaceae > Oceanobacillus > Oceanobacillus sp. HCA-5259. The sequence continues at coordinate 87,674 of NZ_JBBKBV010000012.1, forward strand.
CGATTTTGAGGCTGTACTTTGTAGCAGATGGAGTAAAATTATCATTAGATAGTAGGATTTCTGCGTACTCATTCATCAAGAAATGTTGCTTCAATTTCTGAATGAGCTGGGATTTTGAAAGCCCACCAACCTCAACTTTTCTAGTAATATAATGACAATCAGGATAGACTCGCATTATAGCTCACTTCCTATCAGATGTTTTCTTCTAGAAGAAAAGACATTTTAAAATCTCCCATAAAACTACTACGATAAAATAAGTGCTATTCCCTAATACAACAAGATGTCTTCTTTTATTTCCACATCAAGCTTCCCTTTTTCATCGACAGACGTTATATTGACTACTGCCTTACCCGAATAACCTTTTTCAAAATATCCAATAATATATTCGGTGTGTAAATTACCTTTGTTGTCTTCATACTCTAATAGGAGGGCTGCTTCATCAAACTCATCATTTGAATTTTCCTTTGGATTCACATGAAGTTTGTATGCTTTACCCGGTTCGATCGACGGTATTTTTATATCCGATTTTATATTGCCATAGGTGATATATAAATCGGATACCTTCTCATCCGTTTCATTTTCCACTCGAATATCAAAGCCATCTTGTGCTAGTTTAACTGTTGCAAACCCTAATGTTACGATTATCAAAACTAGTAGCGTGATTTTTCCCTTTTTCATTTTTCTCCTCAATATAAATTTTATTAAACCGTCATAAATTTGGACCAACATTAATAGTACTCTTAATCTGATAATTTTAACTTAACCGTAAAGGATTTACAACAAGATAATTTAATTTGTTTCTTTATCTAAAAGTATAGAGCGCTAATCGTAGCTATTCTGTCATTTCCAAATAAAAAATAACCACCCTAGCCTGACGAGCTAATTTAAGGTAGTTATTTTATCACTGTATATTGAGTCGCCCCCTTGAAGGGCTATTGCACTAGACCGTTTGGCGTTGGCGCGCCAGACGATTTCTATCATGTTACGCTTTTCTATATATATTATACCCCATTTTTTTAAACTGACATAATAATTTCGACAGTAATAACTCCCGCTAAAGAATCAGTTACTTCACAACAATAATTTCAAAATAAATTGTTCACCAATAGGACCGTTTTTTCTCCTGCCTGTATCTGTAAACCCAACTCCTGCATACAGGCTCTGCGCGGTAATATTTTTATGATTAACCGCTAATACAATCTCGTCACAATCCGGAAATTCAGTTTTAACAAAATCACGCAGCAGGAACATAGCTTGTTTAGCATATCCTTTCCCTTGCTTTGCATAGTTAACCGATAATGCCGTTAACAACATCGCGTTAGGATTATCGGAGTACTCCTTTACACGTTCCGTCTCGTGCAATAAAAAGAAGCCTACAGGTTCATCTTCATCTAGTATAACAATTCGATGTTGCCCTTCAATCTCCTCTAAAATCTTACTTGGTAATGCAGTGAATTGTGCTTGTTCTTCAGGTAGCTCAAAAGAATTTAACTCCTCTACATACTTACTTGAAAAAGGTTTTAATGTAACCATAGTCGGTATTCCCCTCTGTTTTTCTATATCTTAACATACAGAACATATATTCACGAACGTCTGTACTTCAGTCTTTTCATGATAAAAGCTGTTCAACAATCCTGTTGTTTTACTGAACAATTCCATCCTACTCGTTTAAGTATACGATCTCACAAATCTCACTTAGAAGTAATCCTTATAAAATACCCATCCGGATCAGCCACTTTAAAGCCCCTCATCTCCCACGGATATTTCTCCACTTCCACCTCAATTGGGTAATTGTTGTCCAGACATCGCTGGTACACTTCTTCCAGTTCGTCTACAACAATAATCATTTCAAAGCCATTTCCTTTAATCTCACTTTTAGCCTTATTATTAAAGTAATGCTTATCTCCCAACACCTCTTCAGCAGTAAGCAACAATGAAAAGCAATCATAATTAAATCGTGCACCCCGTTTACTCCTGCCATACAACTCTAACCCAATAACGTTTTCATAGAAGTTTAAGGATTCCTCAATGTCCTTTACGTACAATTCATTCCTAAATAGAATACTCATTTTTCATTCATTCCTCCTCAAATTATTTAATTAAATTTCCTCAAAATATTGTTAGTTACTAAAAATGGGCTTCATTTATTTAATAACACTTGTTGAAAAATTAGAATCATTCCTCCCTAAAACCAGCAATCTCCATAAACATCTTTCGCTTGGCATAAATAAGAAAAATTATTAAAATCACAAAGTAAATTCCGGCAATCAAGAGAAACTGGAACAAAATCCCCGGGTTTGCTAACACGCCTCCTATATCTGTTGCCATCGCAACAAGATATAACAATGCAATTATTAACCCGAGTAAGGTCGGCAGCATAAATATGGTCGTGATTTCCCGGGATACTAATCCTTTCACTTCTTTACTTGTAATTCCATTGCGAAACAGCTTGCGGATTCTCAGTTCCTCTTTATCAATTTCTGAAAATAATTGAATGTACAGCAGAAGAAAGGAACCGATAAAGAATAAAACGCTTAAAAAGATCGCCACGAAAAAATGAATACCTTCTGAATTCATGCGGTTTGAATAATCATTCACCAGAGAATCAACGTAAAAAAGTTCCTCTTCCGGAAGAATATTTTCAACATTCAAATTCGGAGTAGTGGCGTTATAACTTTTAAAAGCTTGTTCCAATGCAAAAACTGCTTCTTCCGAGTCCTTCCAATCTTTAACATTAATGAAATGGGCTGTTGCTTCAAGCCCATCTAAATTACCCTTCAACGTTTCTAGTTCCGCATCGTTTATAATAAAAAACTCATCCAAATAATTAAAGCGTTTCTCCCCAATTACTTTAGTATAATCATAGAGGATCTCTTCTCCATCAATTGAGAAACGTAATTCCCTACCATAGGATATACTTTCAGGATCCTCCGTACTGATATTTAAATGATAGATTAATTCCTTACCCTGCAATTCAAATCCACTTGCAGTCACCTCATTGAATGCGCTAAGAGGCATAAAGGTAACCGTATAAGGATAACCATCATCATCCCATTCAAATTTAAAATAGACTGGGATAGTAAAATGCTCCTCTACAGGATTTTCATATTCATCAAAAATTGCATGAACTTCATCTGCAGGTAAATTATTTTTACTGTCCGTCGAAATAAACGCGATTGTATAAGGATTTCTTTCGATGGCTTCTTTTCCAGTCTCCGTATAGCCGTAAAATACAATTGTGCTATATAGAAGTGTGGTCATCACCATAATAGTAACGAGTATCATAATCGAGGTAAATTGTTTATATTTATGATCAATGCTCGTCCAATAAAGCAACCCACCATAGTAAAGTTTCTTATTCTTTTTAATGAGTCCGATAAAAAAAGAGGTCAAATGTTTTAAAGCAATATACAGACCGATAAAAGTTATCATCGCCCAAAGCATGAGATATTCACCGCCATCGGGATCGGTATACGTAACAAAAAGTCCAATAATTGAACCAATGACAAATGCTACTCCAATCCCTCCGATAGCCGGATGTTTAAACGCCGTATTTTCCGTCATTTTTTCCGTTTTCAAGTTCTCCATAATATCTCTATTCATCGTTAAGTAAAGGGATTGTGCTATCGATACAATAAAGACAAGCATGAAAGCACCGATGGAATAGATGGACATGTCTGCATTAAGATGAAAGGCAACTTCCTGAATACCTGTTCCTTTCAATAACAACCAAAAAAAGAACTGAGAAAAAATTGTCCCTGCTCCAATTCCAATGACGATCGCTATTACAGCAATTATGCTATTTTCTATTAGCACTAGTTTGCTAATATCGCGTTTCGTCATCCCTAGTGTCATAAGTAGACCAAACTCACTCCGCCTTTTCTTCATGAAAATTTGATGAGCATAGCTGATGAAAAATACGGTAAACACAATAAGTGCAGCGCCCGGTATTGCTAGAAGACTTTGGGTCCCTTCTATTTCCTTCAATGCAACAAGTTGTTCATTAAAATAAACTGTCATAAACATAAAGAAAAAAAGGATAGCCAAGCTATTACATGCAAGATAAAAAAGATATTTCTTGTAATGATACTTCGCCATTTTCCAGACGATTTTGTTAAATGTCATGCTGCCTCCCCCCTAAGAGAGCAAGATGATTCATGATATCATCCAGAAAAGCTTTCCGATCCGATTTTTTCTCTAGGTGTGAATGAACGGACCCGTCCCTTATAAAGATAACCTTCTCGCAATAGCTTGCAGCGAAAACATCATGTGTTACTAGAAGTATAGTGGTTGACAACTCTTGTACCACTTTTTTCAAACATTCCATAATGACGGTAGAAGACTTGGAATCCAAATTCCCTGTCGGTTCATCCGCAAATATAATCTGTGGTTCATTTGCCAATGCACGGCTAACGGCTGTTCGTTGCTGTTGTCCACCTGAGATATGGTAGGGATATTTATTTAAAATCGCTTCAATATCAAAGAGACTTGCCAGTTCCTGTACCTTCTTTTCCATTTCTGGTCCGCTTTTCTTTTCGAGTATCATCGGCAGTATAATATTTTCTTTTACCGTTAAACTTTCCAATAGATTGAAGTCCTGAAAGACAAATCCTAACTTTCTACGACGAAACCGCGCCAAAGCATCTCCGGTCATTTCATTCAACTTTTGACCTTCTATAAAGATCTCTCCAGAAGTTGGCTTATCAATTCCACTCAATATGTTTAGCAAGGTTGTTTTCCCACTGCCTGAAGGCCCCATAATCGCAACAAATTCTCCTTCCGACACAGAAAGGTTGATACCATTTAATGCAGTCGTTGACCCTTCATCATTGGCTTTCCCATAAACTTTTACGATGTTTTTAGCTTCTAAAATTTTCATCGCTATTCCCTTCTTTTCTTCCTCTGAATTCCTGTTACTACTTATGTGATTTGTTTATCTCTTTATAAGTTAAATTAGTCTTCATTTTAAAATTGGAATAATCAACTTCATTAAGCTCAAGTAAAGTAATTATCTAAATTATTTACTACATAAATCAACTCCAAAACCTTCAAATCTGCCATTCCTTTTTTGCAAGATTATAATAAATTACTCAACTTTCGCAGCCCAAACTAGGCAGGTATACCTTGATATAGTTAAGTAATCCCGCAAACCAATACTGTAGTTGACTTTTGATTAACTTTTTGAATTTCTTGTTCGTTTTATTCA